>CAZEEB010000281.1:0-2537 GCA_964511245.1 uncultured Paludibacter sp. | reverse complement strand
TTTTTGTTGTTTTTTTTTCTTTCCTGCCACGGACACCACCCGTCCTCACACGGCTCTGAACACTCTTTCCCTACACGACGCTCTTCCGATCTCGTTGACCAAACCGCGGTTTGTACTCAAGTAAGTGAAGCCGAAGGTAGCTGGTATTTTACATTTGAATATAACGTTAGCACCGAAATGGCAAAACGAGGCTATATGACAGTTGATAAAGGTTCGGTAACAGTTAATGGTGTAAGCCTAACGGTTTGTAATCCAACAGACAGATCATTTCAGGTGGCAATAATTCCATACACTTATGAACATACCAATTTTCATCAAATAAAAGAAGGAACTGTTGTAAATTTGGAATTTGATATTATTGGCAAGTATGTAAGCAGAATGATGGCATTTTAGCAATTTAGAAAAACGTAGAAAATTTAAGTACAATTGAGCTTTTACATAAACTAAAATTCAAATCTTAAAAGTAACATTTTTGAGATATATCAACAGTGTATTTTAACGCTTTCTCATACTAATTCATATATAAATTCAGAGCAATTATATTTCACTCAATTCCAGCCACCGCATGGTTTTTTCATCAATCAGCTTATGTACTTCGGCATGACGTTGGGAGGCTTTTATTATCTCATCGCTGCTAAGTGTGCCGGATGCTAATTGATTTTCGAGTTCTGCTTTTTCAGCCTCCAGTTGGGGTATTTCTATTTCAAGCGCTTTAAATTCCTGAGTTTCTTTGAAACTTAGTTTGCGTTTCGTGTTTTGTGTTTCACGTTCAATGTTTCGCGTTTCATTGTCTTTTGTCTTTGCTCTTTGTTCTTTGTTCCGTTCCTCCCTTTCCTGTTCCTCCATCAATTCGTTCCACTCGCGGTAGTCGGTGTAATTTCCGGGGAAATCTTTGAGCTCGGCATTTCCTTTGAAAACCATCAGGTGATCCACCACTTTATCCATAAAATAGCGGTCGTGGCTTACCACAATTACACAGCCTTTAAATGATTGCAGGTATTCTTCCAGAATATTCAGGGTTACAATGTCGAGGTCGTTTGTAGGTTCATCGAGCACCAGAAAGTTCGGATTGCGCATCAACACGGTGCAAAGATGCAGTCGCCGTTTCTCGCCACCACTCAGTTTGTACACGTAATTGTATTGTGTTTCGGGGGTAAACAGGAAATGTTGCAAAAATTGCGAAGCCGACATTTTCTTTCCATTGCCCAGACTTACTTCTTCGGCAATGTCCTGCACCACATCAATCACTTTCATTTGCTCGTCGAATGCCAACCCATCCTGACTATAATAGCCAAAAACCACTGTTTCGCCAATGTCGAACGAACCACTGTCGGGTTTCACTTCGCCCAGCAGCATTTTCAAAAAAGTGGATTTTCCGGTTCCGTTTTTGCCCACAATGCCCATTTTTTCGTAGCGGGCAAAGTTGTAATAAAAATTGTCGAGAATTTTCAGGTCTCCGTATGCTTTGCTGATGTATTTGGCTTCAAAAATCTTTGAACCGAGGTAACTTGCTTTCACATCCAGTTGTACTTTGTCGTTGTTTCGCCTTTGTTTGGCACGTTCTTCAATTTCGTAGAAACTTTCCTGACGCGATTTAGCTTTGTGAGCCCGTGCCTGTGGCTGACGGCGCATCCATTCCAGTTCTTTTTTATAGAGATTGACGGTTCGGTCGCTTTCGGCATTCCAGTTTTCGATGCGTTCCTGTCTTTTTTCCAAATAATATGAATAGTTGCCGCTGTATTGAAACAAGCCCTGATGGTCGATTTCCATGATGTTGGTACAAACACGGTCGAGAAAATAACGGTCGTGCGTTACCATAAACAAAGCCATGCTGGAGCGTTTCAGAAAATCTTCCAGCCATTCCACCATTTCAAGGTCAAGGTGGTTGGTTGGCTCATCCAGTATCAATAAATCAGGTTCGGAAATCAATACATTAGCCAACGCCACACGTTTTAGCTGACCGCCCGAAAGTTCGCCAATCAATTGTTCAAAGTTGGTAATTTTCAGTTTACCCAGAATTTGCTTGATGCGTGTTTCGTAATCCCAGGCATTGTGCAAATCCATTTGTGAGAGGATTTCGTCCAGTCCGGCGTGGTTTTCGGACATCATGCAATGTTCGTAGGCGGCAATCGTTCGCACGGCTTCATTATCCGACCGCAGGCACGCATCAATTACCGACAGTTCTTTCGGAAAATCAGGGTTTTGGTCTAAGTAGCCGATACGCAAATCGCGACGAAACGAAATCGTTCCACTCTGATAATCCTCGTTTCCGGCAAGGATATTGAGTAAAGTTGTTTTTCCGGTACCGTTTTTGGCAATCAATGCCACCCGCTGATTGTCGGCAATGCCGAAGGATATATTTTCGAAAAGCAGATTATCGCCAAACGATTTGGTTAGATTTTCTACCTGTAAATAACTGACCATGATTTTTAAAATTTTGAGGTACAAAGATACTGAATTTGCCGTATCAATCAATTTTTAAAATAAATGGGCGTTTAGTTGTATAGTAAAATTGAAATTATTAATTTTGACTGCTG
>CAZEEB010000280.1:0-2547 GCA_964511245.1 uncultured Paludibacter sp. | reverse complement strand
CTTTTCCTTTATATGGCTCCGGTTTACGGAACGAACGTATTTTTGCACAAACCTGACCAATCAATTGTTTGTCGCAACTTTCAAGAATCACTATTGGATTCTGGTTACGTTCACTTTTAGTTTCAATTTTAATTTCGGCAGGTAAACCTAAAAAGATATTGTGAGTATAACCTAAGGCAAATTCTAATACTTGACCTTGGTTTGAAACACGGTATCCAACACCTACTAATTCGAGTGTTTTTTTGTAACCTTCTGAAACACCAACTACCATATTTGAAATCAATGAGCGATACAAACCATGAAATGCACGATTTTGTTTCTCGTCATCCTGGCGTGCAACGGTACATATACCAGCTTCTACACTTACCGTGATATTTGGATCAATCTGTTGAGTTAAAACTCCTTTTGGACCTTTAACAGTAACCAATGCGTCTTGCACGGTAATTGTTACTCCCGCAGGTATGTTTATGGGTAATTTTCCTATTCTTGACATGTTTCTTTCCTCCTATTAATAAATGTAACAAATTACTTCACCACCTACTTTAAGGTCGGCTGCTTCTTTGTTGGTCATCACACCTTTAGAAGTCGAAAGAATAGCAATTCCCAATCCGTTCAATACGCGTGGCATATCTTTGTAGCCAACATACTGACGTAAACCCGGAGTTGATACTCTAATCATTTTTTTAATCGAGCTAACTTTGTTAACCTGATCGTACTTCAAGGCAATCTTAATTGTGCCTTGTGGACCTTCTTCTACAAATTTGTAGTTGAGGATATAGCCTTTTTCGTGCAATATCCGGGTCAATTCTTTTTTCAAATTCGATGCTGGAATTTCCACCACACGGTGGTTTGCCTTAATGGCATTCCGCAATCTCGTAAGATAATCTGCAATTGGATCTGTCATATTATTGTTTTTAAATTGATCCCGACAATCGGGACAATATTTAAAGCCCCCTGAATCCCCCGAAGGGGGACTTTTTTGAAGCAATTATTAATTTATTTCAATTTTAGTTCTATATAGTACCCACTATTAAGTCCCCCTTCGGGGGATTTAGGGGGCTTCTACCAAGATGCTTTTTTGATTCCGGGGATTAAACCGTTGGATGCCATTTCGCGGAACTGAATACGTGAAATACCAAACTGACGCATATATCCTTTAGGACGACCGGTGATTTTGCAACGATTGTGCAAACGTACTGGTGAAGCATTTTTTGGTAATGCCTGAAGTCCTTCATAGTTACCGTCAGCAATCAGTTTTTCGCGTTTTGCAGCGTATTTAGCAACCAGTTTGGCTCTTTTTACCTCACGGGCTTTCATTGATTCTTTTGCCATTGTATATCTCTGAATTAGTTTTTCTTAAATGGTAATCCGAATTCTTTCAACAATGCATAACCTTCTTCGTCGGTTGGTGCAGTTGTTACAAAAGTAATGTTCATACCCAACATGCGCGAAATAGCATCAATATTGATTTCAGGGAAAATAATTTGCTCAGTAATACCAAGTGTGTAATTTCCGCGTCCATCCAATTTATTTTCTATTCCCTTAAAGTCACGAGTACGGGGTAATGCAACACGTACTAATCTTTCAAGAAATTCATACATTTTATCACCTCGCAACGTTACACGAACACCGATAGGCATTTTTTTACGTAATTTGAAGTTAGAAATATCTTTCTTTGAAATAGTAGCAACTGCCTTTTGACCAGTAATGGTTGTCATTTCATTGATAGCTACTTCGATAATTTTTTTATCGGCAACAGCTATACCCAAACCTTGGTTAAGTACAATTTTTTCAAGTTTTGGTGCCTGCATAACAGAACTGTAACCAAATTCTTTCATTAAGATTGGAACGATACGTTCTCTATAATCTTGTTTTAAATTTGCTGTATTCATTCTTAAATCTCTCCTCCTGATTTTTTAGAAATACGCACCAATTTGCCATCAGCATTCAATTTTCGACCAACTCGAACGGGTTTCCCGCCCTCTACTGGATTTAAATTTGAAATATGAATAGACGCTTCTTTCTTGATTATACCACCTTGAGGGCTTTTTGCATTAGGTTTGGTGCTCTTTGACACCATATTTACACCTTCTACTATTGCGCGTTGATCTTTAACAAGAACTTCCAACACGCGACCGGTTTTTCCTTTACTGGAACCGGTATTAACGTAAACGGTATCACCTTTTTTTATGTGTAATTTACTCATCACTATTTGTTTTTTCGAAGATTAAAGCACTTCTGGTGCAAGTGATATGATTTTCATGTTTGTATTACGCAATTCGCGTGCTACAGGGCCGAAGATACGGCTACCGCGGATTTCACCGGCATTGTTTAATAATACGCATGCATTGTCGTCAAAACGAATATATGATCCGTCGGCTCGACGAACTTCTTTTTTCGTACGAACGATAACGGCTTTTGAAACGATACCTTTTTTGATGTCGCCTGAAGGTATTACACTTTTCACGGCCACAACAATTATATCGCCCAGGGTAGCGTAACGTTTGCTGGTTCCTCCTAATACACGAATACAGAGGCAAGTTTTTG
>CAZEEB010000279.1:0-2564 GCA_964511245.1 uncultured Paludibacter sp. | reverse complement strand
CACCCTTGCCGCAAGCCAATTCTAAAGTAATAGAATGATTATTTTTAAAGAATTCATTCCATTTACCCTGCATGCCCTGCGGATATTCCTGTACGTTTTCAAAATGCCTGATGGCTTCGAAACGAATGAGTTTTTTCTGTCCTCCCATAAAGCAAAACTAAAGTAATTCGAACTGTTGTGGATGGTAAAACAGTGTATATTAAATAATTAACCATTAGAAAATTCTGGAGGAAAACTAATTATAAAAGTTGTTCCCTTGTTAAGGGCAGTTTCAACTTCAATCTTTCCCCCCAAAGCAGTGATTTGAGAGTGAATGAGGTACAAGCCAATCCCTTTACTATCATCATTTCGGTGAAATTTTTGATATAAACCAAAGATCTTGTCTTTTACTTTTGTCCAATCCATACCTATGCCATTATCTGTCACGTACAGTTGCACACTATTATCTTTAGTGTATGTAGTTATTTTGATATGAGGAGTTGATCCTGGTCTACTATATTTTATTGCGTTGGTAATTAAATTCAAAAAGATACTATCTAGATAGACACTATTAAATTGAACAAATTGTGCAGCATTAAAATTAAAACTTATCTCAGCTTTTGACTTATCAATGATTTCTTGGATTGAATTAATCACACTCTTTAAATGTGCTTCAAAATTTACTGGAACTAATTCATAGTTTGTCTTCGCCTTAATGATCAAAATATTTGTTAGATCCTCTAGTGTGTTTTTTAAAGTAATAGTGGAAGATCTAAAAGCATCCAGCAAGGAGGTAAATCTTTGATCTGCCGTATGATAATTATTTAGCAAGGGTAGAATACCCATTAAATTGGTTAATGGTGCTCTTAAATTATGTGAAATAATGTAAGAAAATTGTTGCAGCTCTTTATTATTACTACTCAATTCTTTGATCATCATTTCTTTCTCTTCCAATTCCTTTCTTCTTAATGTTACATCTTTTTGAATGGAAATCCAATTGGTATACCAACCTTTTTCATTAGCAATTGGAGCTATTGAAATATTCACCCAGAAAGCTTCCCCATTCTTTTTATAATTCACAACTTCAATTTCACTAGGGGCCCATTTTTCTAAAGCGCTTCTTGTTTTATTGAGTTCTTCTCTTTTAGTTAAAGGGCCTTGCAGTATTCTTGGTGTTTTGCCCAACACTTCTTCTTTTGTATAACCAGTTGTATTTGTAAATGCTTTGTTGACATATACAATTCTTGGTCCAGGTTCATCATAAGGTTCAGCTTCAGTAATAATTACAGCATCGTTTGAGTTTTCTACAAGTGATTTAAATAATTCAAGCTCTTCCTGTTTTTGTTTTATTTCTGTTCTATCCTGTATGATTTTCGAAATTCCAATCACTTCATTATGCTCATTTTCAATAGGCGAAATGGTAAGGAGTATATCTATGACAGATCCATTATTGGTTAATCTTTGTGATTCAATTTGTTTATGTTGGGTACCAATTAAAGTTTCACTCATTAAATTCCTTTCGAGTAAAACCAATTCTGTAGGAATATATAGTATAAAATCAGTGCCAATAGTTTCTTTAGCGGTGAAACCAAGTAGTTTTTCTGCGCTCTTATTCCAGCTTGTGATTTTCCAAGCTAAATCAACACTTATAATAGCATTCTCCGATGAGCTAACAATGCTGGCGAGTAAACTTTGACTTTCACGTAGTTTTATTTCCTCAGTGATATCCCGCATATTACTAACGATTGCTCTCACATTTTCATCATGCAATAAATTCGTAATGGTTCCTTCTAGCCATATATAATGCCCGTCAGCATGCCTCCATCTAATCTTATCCTGGATCTTATAGCCACTTGTTGCAAGTAAATTTTTTAAAGCAGGTTGAAATCGAACCAGGTCGTCGGGGTGCAGATATTGTAAAATGCTACTATTTTTATCTACGTCATCGTGGGTTCTACCTGAGAATTCATGGGCGTTATCGCTTCGGTATATGATATTTAAATGCTCATCATATAATGATATCAACTCTGTACTATGCTCGGTTAAAACCTTTAGCCAATTCTCTCTCAATTTGAAAAGATTTTCTGATTGAGAAATGGGGTTGTTTTCTGAAGCGTTTATATCAGAGTTATTTTCCGGCACTATTTATAAAGTTGAATTGAAGGACAATATTCAATTAAAAATATATACAAAAATATACATAAAATCAAACAGAATCGTCATTAAGTATAATAAAAAATGGAATTATTATGACAAAATCATTATACTATATAGGTGCAAGAAACCGAATCACTTTTTTGCTGTATTTATGAGGCAAAAAGAAAGAAAATGCTAAATATGTTCAGGTGAGAATGTGATAATAAAAGTAGATCCTTTATTTACAGCTGTATCAACTTCAATCTTTCCACCCAATGCTGTAATTTGCGAATGCACGAGATACAAACCAATTCCTTTGCTATCTGAATGGCGGTGAAATTTTTGATACAAACCAAAGATTTTATCCTTCACTTTTGTCCAATCCATTCCCAAGCCGTTATCAGAAAAAGAAAGTTGCACACCATTATCTTTTATATCGCTGGATATTT
>CAZEEB010000278.1:0-2573 GCA_964511245.1 uncultured Paludibacter sp. | reverse complement strand
AGATAGCTTCAGGTGACTGGAGTTCAGACGTGTGCTCTTCCGATCTGTGCTTTGTGGCGGCGAATTTGGTCGTACACCGCGCGTGTTGTGGGACGCACCCTGGAATGGAGGTCGAAGCCATTTTGGTGCTGCATTTTCTTATTTGGTGGCTGGTGGCGGTTTTATGCCTTCGAAAGTTATAGGCAAAACAGATGCAAGTGGTGAAAATATCCTCGAGCGAAAGGTTTATCCATGCGATCTAATCGGTACGGTTTATAAGTTAATGGGAATTGATCCGAATGGAACATTGCCTCATCCAATTGATGGTAATCTGCCCATGTTGCCATCTTTGGGTAAAAGTGGACAAAGTAATGGATTGTTGCTGGAACTTATTAATAAATAATCTGGAAAAACGATGAAAAAAACAATGATTTTAACAATCAGCTTAGTTGTATTATTACTTATTTCAATATCTGTACATAGTCAAAAAATAACACTTGGTTATATTTATCCTGCTGGCGCAGAGCGTAGTACAACTACTGAAATTGTAGTAGGGGGATTAAATGTAAACAAAGCAAGCGCTGTACTTATTAGTGGTAAAGGAATAAAAGTTGAAATTATCAAACCGACAGATGAGGATCAAACTTCGCTAAAAAAGAGAAAAGGGAGACGACTCGACGACCAGAGCAGTCCACAACTTGCCGACCAACTAAATTTACGCATAACAATTGATAAAAATGCAAGCCCGGGATTGCGTGATTTACGACTTCAGTCACCGGTGGGAATTTCAAATAAGCTAAATTTTGAAGTTGGACAATATCCAAATGTGCTTGAAAATAAGGGCTCTAGTATTTTAAAACCAAATTTTATTGATAAATTGCCGGCTGTTTTATGCGGACAAATTTTGCCGGGCGAAACCGATTATTTCAGTTTCAAAGCTGAAAAAGGAATTATGTTAGTGGCTTCGGTAAAAGCTCGTGCTCTCGTTCCCTTTATTGCAGATGCTGTACCGGGTTGGTTTCAGCCTGTAATAAGTTTAAAAAACAGTAAAAATAAAGAACTTGCATACTGTGATGATTATCGAAATAATGTTGACCCAACCATTATCATAAAAATACCGGAAAACGATACTTATACGCTTGCAATTCATGATGCTATATATCGTGGTCGCGAAGATTTTAACTATCGAATTGATTTGGGCGAAATTCCGTATATTCAGTCGCTGTACCCATCCGTAGCTAAAGTAGCTAAAAAAACAGAAATCAAACTAAACGCTGTAAATCTTAAATCAACAAAAATATATTATACGCCTGAAAATGAAGGTTATAATTTTCTTTCTGCCGTTGGTCGGAATGGTGATATTTCAAATTCAGTGCAGTTTTGGGGCGTGAATAAATCTTGTGATTTGATTATAACAGATAAAAATAAAAATCAATTAACTGACAATCAAATGTTTTTTGATACCCTCGATCTAAAAAATCGTTCAAAAAAATACATTTATATGGCAGATGCCAATGAAAAAGTAACTTTTGAAGTCAAGGCAAGACGAATAGGCTCAATGCTCGATGGGCGATTGCGTTTGTACGACGAATACGATAAATTATTAGCCGAAAATGACGATTTGGAAGATGACATGCAAGGTTTAATGACTTTTCATGCCGACCCACAACTAACTTACACATTTAAAATTCCTGGAAAATACTATTTGATGGTTGAAGACGTACTCGATAACCGTGGAAGTGATTACTTTTATCTAATCGAAAAAAAGAAGGAAACTTTAGCATTCGAAGTTTTTGTTTCTCCGGCTACTTTGTCGGTCGCACGTGGTGGCACTTCGGTTTTGACGGTAAACATAAATTCAAAAGAAAAAATCAATAAACCCATTGACTTGAATATTAAAGGATTGCCCTTTGGAACAAAAGTTAGCAACCTCAGAATGCCTGCTGGCACAAAGCGAAAAGAAGTATCAGTAACCATACCCGAAAATTGTCAAGAAGGAAAGTTTGACCTGAAACTCACAGCCTCTTTATTTGACCCACGCACTCAAACCGAAAGTGACTCACAAAAGGCTGTGGCAGCAGATGAAATGATGCAGGCCTTTTATTATCATCACAACATTCCGGCTGCCGGATTATCACTTGAAGTAAATCCAAAAGCACCATACAGAATTGAATTTCCAATGAATTTATACAATGGCAACGAGTTTCAAATATCACTTGTCGAAGGCGATACCTTGTTGTCTATCCCTGTAAAAATTAAACGAAATCCCGATTTTAAAGATCCTATCGATTTAACTCTTTATCCAAAAAATCGCGGAATTTCTATGAATACTGTTCAGGTAATGCCCGATGAAACTGATAAAACGCTTAGCATTTCCATTCGCTCACGCGAGATGTTTAAGCAAAAAAAGTTACGTTACGGAATTGCCATTATCGGAACTGTAAACGGAGTAATAGACCAACGGGGTAAACGCACATTTGAAAATGCGAAATATCGCGAAATGAGCCCTTTGATAGTAATAACAAAGGATTGATATTATAACTAAGTTAGTTTTATTTACTGCTAATTTTAATCGTTTCTGGATTTATTTTTGA
>CAZEEB010000277.1:0-2617 GCA_964511245.1 uncultured Paludibacter sp. | reverse complement strand
GCCATTACAAAGAACCGGTTGATATTGCCTCAAGCAATTTTAGCGAAGAAACAACCGTGTACGGCGGAAGCAAAAACTTTATTACGGGTATCAACAACATTATTAAGCAATATAAACCAAGCGTAATCGGCATTGCTTCCACCTGTCTGTCGGAAACTATTGGTGAAGATATTCCGGGGCATATCCGCAATTTCAAAGAAAACTTTGAAGGACCGGCCAAAGCAATTCCAACTTTTATCAATGCTTCCACGCCCAGTTATTGTGGAAGTCATGCCGAAGGTTTTCACAACACCGTGCCGGCTGACTAAACACGAAGCTGTATAAATCCAGAATAAAATACCCTTTGGTGGATATCCATTTGGTTACTTCTTTTTCATCTACAAACAGGAATTCCCTGATTATTCCTTCTTGCAAAAACGCAAACCTATCGGAATAATGACCTGCTTTTAAAAAGTATTCTCCTTTGGTTAAAGTATAGGGTTTAAAAAACGAACTTACTTGATTTTAGTCAGCTTCGTCAACTCAGAAGTAGTTTTTAATGTATTTTTCGAGTTCGGTCATTTTACAGTGTTATTGTTAAATGAGAATTTATTAATTTACAAATATATGAATTATTTAGTTCATCTAACTGGATGTGTTCTGTTTTTTTAATGTAAAATGGAGTGAGTGAAGAATTGATTTCAACAAAAAAAGCCACCTTCACAGGCAACTTTTTTCCTAAACAAAAAATTAAACTAAGCGTGATAATATATAGTGTTGGCAGACTATAATTAGTGATAATATGAAATTACTTTCAAGCGATGGCTTTCAACAGGTTTCTGACTTTTTAGTTCATATTCCTGTTCAATAAATTGAAGCAGATCAAGTATTCCATTGGCAAAATTATTGAGTTTTTCTATCGCTTCTTTCAGTTCGTCGGGGTTATTGAGGTCATTTTTTAACTGAACGGATCGTTTGCAATCGTGTATGGTAAGTTTCATAATGCCATCGTCCATTACCTTGGCATGATAGCATGACATGCTACGGTGACTTTCGGGCAATAAAAAGCGTTTACTATTATAAGTTGGTTTTGACATTTGAATTTTAAGCATTTGGATTTTTTTTAAAAAAAAGGGACAGTACCTAACCATCCCTTTCGCTCACCTAAAAAAACTAAACAATATGTTTTAAGTTTCTGCCCTACTGCACTATCGATTCCGAACTCCGCACCACGTTGGAACAAAATGTATAACACCATCGGTAACAGAAACTTTATTTTTATTCTGATTGCAAAATAACATGCTTTTTATTGCAGAAGTATGTCTAAGATATGAATGTTATATTACAAACTATTTTTGACTTTAAACTTTGAATTCTAAAAATCATTCATACTAAAATTAAGTAGCAGGAACAATTTAATCGTACGATGCGAACAATATTACTTTCTGAAAGCAATGGCGCTATCACACAAAGAAAATATACTGTTGGCGACTTTATGTTGTAGCGACTTTCTTGGCAAGCAAAGCGGCAGAGCCGATCGGTGTTCAAAATATGAAATTATATTTGTCACATTACATAATTAACTCTTTCCTTATTCTTTAATAACCTTTTTTGCTACAATTCCAAGTTTCGACTTAATTTGAATAAGGTAGGTACCACTTGATAGTGAACTCAGATTAAGCGATTGTTCTTTTGATCTCATAAGACTTTTTGCGCTGAGCGACAGTATTTCCACTTCGCTTATATCGGTACCGGTCACAAAAATCGAAGATTTGGTCGGATTAGGATACACATCGTATAATTTTGCCAGTTTCTCAACCTCAATTCCTGCAATAACGGGAACCCATTTGATGGAGATATTCATAAAACTTGGAATGTTAGCCGGTGTCAACGTAACCGCATTCGGTCCTTTATCAAAAGTGAAAGTCCCCACTTTTCCATTTCCGTTACTTTCAGTCATTTCCATTTTTACATTATAAGTTCCATCGGGAACTACTACTCCCGAAGTGTTTGTTGCTTTCCAGGTACAAGTCCGTGTTCCGTGCGAAGATTGAGTTGCACCGGTAATTGCATCAATTGAATTACCTACAGGTGTGGCAGCAACCCAGTTTGTAAGATCAGCCTTGCGGTTTGCAGCTAATATCAGCATCGTTTTCACAAACTTACCTGAGCTATCTTGAATCCACATAGCCACTATATTTTTAGGAGCATAACTTCCATTGGCAGTAAATGTGGTAGCTGTTACGGTTAGAGTACCAGAAGTATTTTGAGCATGAATAGATGCAATTACAACCAGAAATAAAAGAGATAGAAAATACTTTTTCATAAATAAATTAATTAGAAATTGACAAATATCAAAAAGGACAGTCGAAACCATCCTTTTTTATTTAAGATTTTATAGAGCAACCATTATTCAATAATCAGCTTTTGAGTGGATGCACCGTTAATGCGAACGGTATAAATTCCTTTGGCCAAATCTTCAGTAGTCAAAGTTGTAGTTTTAGCAACAGCTTTGATTTGTTTTCCAACCAGATTAAATACTTCGACATTTACCCTTGAACCAAAATTTACAACACCCTTTGTACATGGATTTGGATACATGCTTACTTCATTTACTGCCGGACTGTTTATAGCTGCT
>CAZEEB010000276.1:0-2620 GCA_964511245.1 uncultured Paludibacter sp. | reverse complement strand
CGGGTTAGCGCATTCAAAAAAACGGGTAGGGTAGCCACCAGTGTTTTTCCCTCACCGGTACCCATTTCGGATATTTTTCCTTTATGCAGTACCACGCCACCAAACAGCTGTACATCATAGTGTACCATTTCCCATTTAATAAGGTTTCCACCAGCATTCCACTCGTTTTTAAAGTGGGCTTTGTCGCCATGTATAGTTACAAAATCGTGAGTTGCCGCCAATTCGCGATCAAAATCTGTGGCAGTAACTATCACTTCAGCATTTTCATTGAGCCTGCGTGCTGTGTCTTTTACTATGCTGAATGCTTCGGGTAACACTTCGTCCAGAATTACTTCGTATTTTTCAGTAATTTCTTTTTCAAGTTTGTCAATTTCGGTATATATCTTTTCGCGCAAGTCAATTTCTGTTTCTTCAATACTTGCTTTGAGTTCTGCCACACGGGTTACTTCAGCCGATACATAGTCCTGTATGCGTGTTTTTATCGTTTCGGTACGTTGGCGCAATGCATCATTACTCAATCCTGATATTTCGGAATAAACCGCTTTAACCTTATCTACAAATGGTGTTATTTCTTTTAAATCGCGCTGCGACTTATTACCCAATATTTTACTCAAAAAATCATTAAATCCCATATATTCAATATATTATAAAATTGTGTGTATTTGTTATTGTCATTTTTGTCAATTTTGCTCAAAAGACTGACAAAGATACTGTTTTTTACTTGTAAAACCGAGTGTATTGTCATATTTATTAGGCTTATATTAACTTACAAAAAGCAGTCCAAACTAAAATTCTGTTACTTTATAGCATTTTTAAGAATTAAAATCCTGCATCGGTATTTGTTTTGAAATTTATCTTGCTTAAACGATGTTAAAGGGTAGGGTAGAGCTCTATTATTTTTTTACAAATTTACAATGTATAATTTAGACTTGCAGTATGTTATACAAGAATTTTCAATGAATTTATCAACAAAAAAGAACAGACATAAATTGCTGTTCTTCTTGTATCGGGTTGTAAACCTAAATTCAGACCCTAAATCTTAAAAAAGGCATTGAGCTAAATATAGCTGATAGCCTCTCTAACCGTCATTTTTTCTTTGATGTTTCTGAATGTTGCCAGTTGATTACAAACAGAGATAATGCCATTTTCAAGTACGTCCTGACCGTTAAAAATTTCTGCACTCATGCAGTCGACAGTGCAGGCAAGGATTCCGGATTCACTCAGCGATTTGAGACTCTTAATACCTGCATTGTTTTTACCGATGCCTGCATCATTAAAAAACACAGCTTTCAACTGATGTTTTTGAGCATAATGTCCCGCACTTACACCGCCGTGCGATCCACACACAACAATATCGCCTGCATTGCTCTCGTTTAAGAAGGTAATACTATCGGCTACAGTAATGCTCACTCCATTGATTTGGGTTTGGAATTGTTTTTTCAGATCTACCTTGCTACTGTTCTCTTGCTTTTCATTTCTCAGAGATTCAGCATTCGTATTTTCTGGAGTCGAAGAAGAGAAATCAATTCGACTTATTATGTTGGCAACAGCTTCCTGCACCGAATCACCAATTTGTATACCGGCTTCTGCGGCCAGTGTATTGGTATGACTTATAATGCCGCTTTCCCAGCTATCGCGGGCAACACCAATCTCAGCACTGTTGTGATCAACAGCACAGGCCAGAATATTCGCAGCTTCATAATGTGACAGACCACTGATACCTGCCTGATTTTTGCCTATACCGGCAGTGTTTAGAAAAACAACTTTTACATGACAGTTTGTAAGTTTTCGGGCAAAAGTCCCGTTATCGCCGCAATGCGAAGCGCAAACAAGGATAGGACTTGTGTTGTCGGGTTGTACATCACCTAAACTATCGAGAAGTATTACTGCGCCAGGTAGTAGCCCCCTAACCCCCTGAAGGGGGAACTTAACCCCTAGCCCCTGAAGGGGAACTAAGTTACTTTCGTCTCCGGTATTTTTCTTTTTGTTCATTTATCTCTTACTCCCCTTTAGAGTTTAGGGAGCCTCTCTTCTCCCCCTTCAGGGGGTCGGGGGGCAGCTTAAAGTTTTTCGCGCGCAATCAATATTCCCTTTTCGTATGCTTTGATATTTCCAGCAATAAACTTTTCAGGAACGCTTTCGCGTACAATCTGTATCATTTCCTCGTGCGAATAGCCTCTGAATTCAGCATAGATGGCCAGCATCACGATATTCATCATTTTGCTGATATCAAAATCCGGACTTTTATTCTCTTCGGGGTCAATAATAAAGGTTTTCAGCCCCGACCGCATTATCAGCTCTGTTTTCGATTCTGGCATATCTTTTTCCAGTTTAGTATTTACGCTGGAAGTGGATAACTCAAAAGTGCTTGAGAAAATGACGCCATCGTTTTTCAGGCAATGCAAATACCGGAGTGTTTCCGTTTGCTCGAACGACAACAGATAATCCACATCACCGGCTTTGATAAAAGGCGATAATACCGGCTTGGTTGAATAGCGGAAATGACTTTCGACACCTCCACCACGTTGTCCCAACCCAATTACATCCGAAATTTTCAACTCATAACCAAGTTTCATGTAATACTTGCTTAAGAGGTTGCTGAAAAGGAGAATTCCTTGTC
>CAZEEB010000275.1:0-2662 GCA_964511245.1 uncultured Paludibacter sp. | reverse complement strand
TGTCCCTTAATAGATGCGATTTGATGTGAAAATTGAATTGGACTACCAGCTTTTATGGTATCAGTTGAAGTGTTCGCTGCAGAACCTTTAGATATTTTCACTATCCCATAGATATTCCCCTGATTAGCTATATCATCCCAAGTAATATTAAAAATTTGATTTTCATAAATATTTGTCAATATTGTACTACCATCAGCAAATTTACCATTTTCCAGGGTGACTTCAAATACCCCTTTGCCAAATCCACTTGGATTTGGACTTAACTGAATTTTATATCCATAAAAGTTTGGTGTATTAGGAAATACATATTGTTCAACGGGTTCATTATTCGGTTTTACGAGTGTATATGTGTATATGTTTTTTGCCATGGATACACATAATGGTATAAAAAATAACGATAAAAATAAAATTGTTTTTTTCATAATAATAAATTTTAGTAGTTGTTTTTTTAAAAAGTATAATAAATTGAAATGTTGTATAATAAGTTATTATAATCATATGGATTCGACTTATAGGAATTAGAAACATTCGAAATAATACCTGATATACCCTCAATGGCATTAGAATTATAAATAATTTTATAATAAGAATTTGTATATTGATACCCTATATTAGCTTCAAACAATAGTTTTTGAAATTGATAACGAACTCCCAACATAGGGTTGATTCCTAATCCAATTGTATTAATGTTTTTGTTATTAAGTGATATAATCCCAATTTTTGATTTGTTTTCAGCATCCAACTCGTAGTAATCTATATTATAGTATTTTGAAGAAACTATTAAGTTTGAATAATTCAGATTTAATCCTGCAAACAACGATATTGATTTTCCTATTGGGAAATTATAGTCATATCCTGCTGACATACCAAATAGGGATTCGGAATACTGAAGAGTCTTATAAAAATCGGCATAAGTATAATCCTTTTTATGCAAAGTTTGAAGATAATCTTCGAGACTTACCTCCTTAGTGGGATAAGCTTGAGATGACTCGGATGGCTCACCGTGTTTGTTAACTTTCCATAGTATCGGAATACTTAATTTGAATTGATGTCTATCCTTTAGTTTGTATTTAAAATTAAATTCCAAAGGTTGTCTTTCCAAAATATTTACATCCGATACATAATGGTTGTTACTGTAAAGGGTTACTCCTGCAGCAAATTTCCAATCGTTTTCTTTCGGAAAACAATCTTTACATTGTGCATTAACTCTTAATGATAAACTGAATAAAAGTGATAAAAAAAATAGTTTTTTCATTTATTGATTGCTATTTAAATGAGATTATTATTGTCAAAATATATTTGCACAAAATTAAAATCTAATACTTAAAACATCAAATATTTCTCAGATAATACGAAATTGATTCAAAATTCATCCGACTCTTATTCATAACCGGTCTGACCCCAGTTCGCCACGCTGGCGCGGGAAAGTTGCTATATCTTTATGCATTTTCAGTTTTCTTCCTTTTTTAGTTGTTAAAAAGTAAGCGTGAGCCGGTTTGTTTGCGCAAAAAATTCTACAACCGGCTCCGCCTTTTTTATTTCCACTTCCTAACTTTTCCAAATTTCTAAACTTTGGGAAAGTTAAATATTAAAATTTTATCCTACCACCATAGCACTTAGCGTGCTACTCCATGGGCCATATTCCCCTCTTGTATTTACCCAGCGTAGCCAGTAATATGCCATTTTTCCGGTTTTAGCTCCATCAAATTTCACTGTGTAAGGTGCAGCTGTACAAGTCCCCTGATAATTTAGTTCCGAAGCATCCTTTGGTGCTTCGCCATCTACTTTCATAAATATTTCGCAAGCATGAACACCTTCCGGTTTTGCATTACTGTGAGCCGATGCCTCATCGTAATAATGCAGCGTGTGTTGTTGGCGCACCGAAAAATCAACAGTCCCTACCGGACTTGTTGTAGGTGCGGGAGTTGGTGTACGTGTTCCCGTTTTCACGGTTAATCCCATACGGGCACGGTCACTGTCAGTTACTTTGCTGTTGTTAGCTAACCATTGAGCCACAAATGGGCGAATAACAGCCACGTATTCGTCATACGCTTCGTCTTTTGCCAACACATCGGCGGCAGTGCGGTTTTGTTTGTTACTTGCTTTGTCAAAAGCTGCTTCCCATACTACTTGTTTTGTTTTTACCAAGCTGAAATCGTCAGCTAAAATTCCCCACACGGTAACTTTTGATTCAACAATTTCTACTAAATTTTTTTGCCATAAATTCATTTTGGCGTCATTTTGCGGAATGTAATCTGCCATGATTTTTTAAAATTAAATGATTAATAATTTGATTGTTTAAATGAAAAAATAAATAAGTGATTGAAAACTAAGTAAATATGTCTTATTAAGTAAAATTAATATCTTTACGGCGAACTTTTATATCTTTACGGCAAAGTTTTATACCAAGATCGCAAAGTTTAATATCTTTACGGCAAAGTTTTATTTTCAAGCATAAAACATTTATATCTTTACGGCAAACTTTTATCCCTAAGCATAAATTTTATATATTCGAATGGGAAAGATTTATATTCAAGCAAGAAACATTTACAGTTGAATTGCAAACTTTTATTCCTTAATAAGAATGTTTTATTCCGAAGGGTTAATGTTTCTTGCTTGAATCTGATTTTTAATTATTCAACTAAGAATATACCTGATAAGG
>CAZEEB010000274.1:0-2696 GCA_964511245.1 uncultured Paludibacter sp. | reverse complement strand
GCGAAAGTCCGGCCAGATTTTCTATATTTTCTTTATCAATCACCATACGCAGGTTGATGTTGATTCCGGCAGCCAGGCAAGCGTCAATTCCTTCTACAATTTTATCAAAAGTTGGTTGTTTTCCTTTCAGGTAGCGACGTCCGTCATGCACTTCCTCCGTTCCATCAAGCGTAACCTGCACTTCACGAATGCTGGCAGTTTTGAGTAAATCTACATACGAAGCCAGTGTGTAACCGTTTGTAACAAAGGCTACATCCAGTTTGGCATCATTGGCTTTACCCAATAAATGAGTAATCATATTGCGTTGATAATCGCCCGGCAAAAGCGGTTCACCACCAAAAACGGTGATATATTTTCGCCGTCCTGCAAATTCAGTATTAATATAATTGAAAAATGCATCTACAACTTCATTGTTTACCACTTTCTGAACCGGATTGTAACCTTCCTGATAGCAATACGAACAGGCAAAATTGCATGAATAATTGGGTACAAAAAATAATTGAACTTCATCTTCTTCACGTTTCTCAGTGAAATCCAGATAATCCAGTTTAAAAGCTCGCTTTTCTTTTGCTTCGTCAACCAGATAACCTTTTTGCACAAACTCACCACTCGGATCCAGTTTGTTTTTCAGCATTTTTACTTCGTTCGCACTGATTATATCAGCCGATTTACTCAACGGATTGACAATGAAGAAATCTTCAGAGTCAGCAATGGGAGTGATTATATTATGTTGTGACAGGCCCCCAGCCCCTAAAGGGGAGTTTGGTGCCAGATATTCGAATTGTTTTGAGTTCTCTTTCATAAATTTTAATTTTAAAATCCTAACCCTAAAGGAGAATCTAAAATTCCCCTTTAGGGGTTAGGGGTTGTTCTCATAGCTTAGTCATGACAACCGGCTACGATAATCGAATTTTTTGCACAACATTGTGCTACTTTCGATTCTGTGTTGCTCGAACAGCAACTTTTCTTCACTACACTTTTCATAAATTATAATTTTAAATGAATAAAAAAGAAATGAATTATTTTATTTTTCTGCCATAATCAGGCATTCCAGCAATGAGTTGGTTCTGATAATTTGTTTGATTTTGTTTTGTATCCCGAAATGGTAAAGCTCGAAACAATGGCTTGTCCTTTTTCATAAGGCGCCGATTCTTCCAAAACTGTAATTTCATGAAATCCGGCTTTTTTCAGAATTTGCAGGTATTTATCTTTTGTTTCAGCTCCAGCCCAGCATTCGGCCACTGCTACAGGATCATTTTTATATTTGTCGGCAATCTCTTTCAGCGCATAAATATCACTTACTACAAACCGTCCACCTATTTTTAATATCCGGTAAATTTCATTCCAAACGGCTTGTTTGTCAGAACTGTGGTTAATTGTGCAATTGGAAATAATCAAATCAGTACTGTTATTTTCAAAAGGCAGTTTTTCCAATTCAGCTTTTAAAATCGTTGCATTTGCCACTTCAAATTTAGCAATATTTGCTTTTGCTTTGGCAATCATTCCTTCCGAAATATCAATTCCGAATGCATGTCCGGTTTTTCCAACTTCTTCAGCCATTCGGATTAGGTCGTTTCCACGACCGCTACCCAAGTCAACACAAAATTCTCCCGGTTGAGGTTTGGCATAATTTATAGCACCACCGCATGATAAACAACAAGTGCTTTCGCTTAATTCGGAGTATCGTACATTTATTGCTTCTGTGATCATAATCAATGATTTTTAAGTATTGGTTTGTTATTGATGCTGCAAAGATATATGATTTATTTTGAATTACAATAGTATCACTATATAAATTATTTTATTATCACTATTTATTTTCATTTTGAGCTAACTTTGCTCTTGTTTTTCGGGCTGACAACTACTTATTTCATACCCATTTGCTTAAAAAGCCCTACCCTGGTTAACCTTCTTTATGATTATTTAATTTAATAATCCGAGTGCATTTGTTTATGTTGGTTCTACCTTTGTCGAAAAATATTGTTTTACATCACAATTTTTGCGGGTTTTGGTGCTTTGAGTAAATTTCAGGTACTTTTTCAGAAAGTTCAGGTAGTTTTTTGAAAACTTACTGAAGTTTTGGGAGAAACTTACTGAAGTTTTTCCAAAAAAGACAGGTAGTTTTTGGTTTAAATTCAAAAAAAAACACCTCCAAATGGCTCTGCCAAGCCATTAGAAGGTGTAATTTTGAGAGTTTCGCCTGTATAGGAAATCTTCCTTATACCGAAAAGAGAACAAGTTCAGGCATGTAAACCTGCATTAAACCGAGAGCGTGTATTTTAAGTTTCGCAGACTATCTGCGATTCGTCTTCCCGGACGAAACCGTACACGCACTCCTTTGACCTGCAGACGGGTAGTTTCCTCTTCGGTAGCTACTCCGCTGCTGTTCAGGGCTAACTGAAATGAACCGAATGTACCAAAACGTACAATTTTTCCGTCCATCAAATGTTTGGTCATCTCCAGCATCAATGCGTTCAATGCGGCCAGCACATCTGTTTCAGTCAGCGTACACTTTTCGGAAATGAGTTGTGACATTTCCTCCAGTGTAATTTCCCCACCGTTTTCAGAAGTCACATAAAATTTATGTGGTTCCGTCGGCTTCTGTGGATTCGGACGCTGTATTTTCTTCAACTTTATCATGATAATAGAGTTTATTTGAATTAATATCTTATATGGTTGAATTTCAACAATATTTA
>CAZEEB010000273.1:0-2702 GCA_964511245.1 uncultured Paludibacter sp. | reverse complement strand
TCGAGCGAGTTCAATTATGTTTAACAATTAATTAAATCTCAAATTCAATAAAATTCCATTGATTTGACAAAAATAACCGAAGGTTACAAAAAAACAATGGGTAACTTCACAGCCACCCATTGCACATTTTAACCTAAACCTTAACTATGAAAAATTTATCTGTTTGTTTACGCTGCAAATGTGCGAATAAATTTTTGTTCCTACAACATATTCTCATAAATTTTCTCAAATATATTTTATTTTAATTTTCTCAATCTACTATATCTTGCTGTAAATCACTCATTACTAGCTTTGTGTGTAAATGACAATTAGTAGGTTAAATATTCTAAAAAGGTTATTCTTTTGTATTTTAATTATATGATGTACCTTTGTAAAGTAAAAATTTTAAAAACCAGAATGAATTTAAATAATGACTCAATAGCTTCAACGGACTTTAAATCCGCTTTGAACGACAAAAAACTATTCATCGAGACTTACGGTTGTCAAATGAATGTGGCCGATAGCGAGGTAGTAGCTTCGATTATGCAAATGGATGGTTTTGCCCTAACCGACAAAATTACTGATGCGGATGCTATTTTTGTTAATACCTGCTCTGTACGTGATAATGCTGAGCAGAAAATTATTCAGCGCTTAAAGTATTTTCAGTCGCTGAAACGCAAAAAAAAGAAACTCGTAATTGGCGTAATCGGTTGTATGGCCGAACGAGTAAAAGAAGAGCTGATTGACGAACATGGCGTTAATATTGTAGTTGGACCGGATGCATATCTGGATATTCCACACCTGATTAATGATGTGGAAAATGGCGAGAAAGCTATCAATGTGGAACTTTCCAAAACGGAGACTTATAAAGATGTATTGCCAACGCGAATTGGTGCATCAATTTCCGGTTTTGTATCCATTATGCGGGGTTGCGATAAGTTTTGCAGCTATTGCATTGTGCCTTACACCCGTGGTCGTGAGCGTAGCCGGGATGTGGAAAGCATCCTGAATGAAATACGCGATCTGCAATCAAAAAACTACAAAGAAGTCACTTTGTTGGGACAAACGGTTAATTCATATTCATATAGCAATGAAGATGGAAGTGTGATTGATTTCCCTGAATTGCTGAAGATTGTAGCCGAAGCTGCACCTGAAATGCGTATCCGGTTTACATCACCTCACCCAAAAGACATGACCGATGAAACGTTGGAAATGATGGCGCGTTATCCAAATATCTGCCGGTACATTCATTTGCCGGTACAATCGGGAAGCAACAAGATTCTTACACTTATGAACCGTAAATATACCCGTGAATGGTATTTGAACCGTGTTGAGGCTATGCGTCGCATTATGCCGGACGTGGCTATTGGCACAGATATTTTCTGCGGCTTCCACGACGAAACCGAAGAAGATCATCAGGAATCGTTATCGTTGATGCGTGAAGTGAAGTTTGATATGGCTTTTATGTTTAAATATTCTGAACGCCCAGGAACAGTGGCTGCCAAACGTATGCCTGATAATGTTCCCGAAGAAGTGAAATTGCGTCGCCTGGCAGAAATCATTGATTTACAACAGGTTATCGCAAACGAAAGTAATCAGAAAGATATTGGTAAAACCTTTGAAGTGCTGGTTGAAGGATTTTCAAAACGATCGAAAGAACAAATGTTTGGTCGCAGTTCGCAGAATAAAGTTATTATTTTCCCCCGGGAAGGTCGTCATATCGGTGAAATTGTGCATGTTAAAGTCATAAGAGCATCTTCTGCTACACTTATTGCTGATGTTGTAGACTAGTTTCATAGCATGATATTGAATATTTCTAATTAAAGAAATTTTTCCGTAATAGCTTGTGCATTTAAAATCATTTACTTACTTTTGTGGAACTTTTGAAAAACAAAAGTAATTTATTTATGTTATTGATTTTCAAATAATTAAAATTATTATTTAGTATAAATTAAAATCAAATTTTATGTGGTTAATTGATTCCTCTATTGGGCGAAAGCTTATTATGAGTATCACGGGAACTTTTCTCGTACTTTTTTTACTTTTTCATAGTTGTATGAATATTGTGGTAATAATTTCACCCGAAGCATACAATGGCATTTGTGCATTTTTAGGAGCAAATTGGTATGCAGTTGTTGGTACCAGCGTATTGGCCGGTGGTTTTGTTGTGCATATATTGTATGCATTGTTTTTGTCTTATCAAAACATGAAAGCACGAGGAAATGAGCGTTATGCAGTAACTCAAAACCAAAAAAGTGTAAGTTGGTCATCCCGAAATATGTTAGTATTAGGAACCATAATTTTTGGGTTTTTAGCTTTACACATGTACAATTTTTGGTTCAAAATGCAGTTTGCCGAACTTACGGGAATACATACCGGTATGTTTGAGCCTTCTAAAGGAGCTGAATACGTTAAGGATTTATTTAGCAACTGGATTTATTGTGCATTGTATATTGTTTGGTTATCAGCACTTTGGTTTCACCTGACTCATGGTGTTTGGAGCGCCTTGCAAACTGCCGGTTTGAATAACAAAACCTGGTTGCCACGCGTAAAAGTAGTTTCAAATATCATTTCCACCATTGTGGTTCTAATGTTTATGGCAATCCCTGTTTATTATCTGATTAGCAACTGTTCTTGCTAAGGCTAAATGTAAAATAAAAAAGTAAAATAAGAATATGGCAAAGAAACAAGAATCTACTGCGGTAGATGCAACTAAAATAGAT
>CAZEEB010000272.1:0-2721 GCA_964511245.1 uncultured Paludibacter sp. | reverse complement strand
ATTTACAGGTTCGCAACGATGGATTCGTTTATTTGGCGCGCGACAAACATTACTACTCGGTTCCATTTGTCCACATTGGAAAACGTAGCCATGTTATTTATACCCGAACATTGGTCAAAATCTTCGTAAACAATGAATTAGTGGCTGCACACGAGCGCCGCTTAGGCTTTGGGCATACGCACAAAAAAGAACATCTGGCATCCAATTCTAACGCCATTTTGAGCCGTTCGCCCGAGTATTATCAAGAAAAAGCGGATAAACATAGTGCTGTATTTAAGCAGCTTGTGGTGGATATGTTTCTGGATTTGGAACAACGTCAAATTCCACCTGAGTTCAAATACAAAACCTGTGATTATATGCTCTCGATAGGCCGAAAAACACCCATAGCCGATTTTGAACAAGCCTGCCGGATTGCTATCCAAAACAGGTCATACTCGGGTAAGTTTTTACAAAACGTGATCAGCAATCTCAATGTGGCTAAATCACAAAGTGAAAGTGAGAAACGCATTAATCCACAGCCAACTAATCATGAAAATATGCGAGGAAACTCTTATTATGAATAACCATTTTTAAAAAGAACAATTAAAGAAAACATTAAAAAAGAAAACAATGTATGGAAGAAATTGAAAAATCGCTTCACAAGCTGAAGCTTCCAGGGATGGCAGATTGCTGGACATCCCTTTGCGAGACACGCAGAGCCGACAAACTCTCGCTCCGTGATGGACTGCAACTTATGTTGCAAACCGAACAAGACACCCGAAAAACAAACCGTATTGCTCGGCTGCTCAAAGAAGCCGCGTTTCCATATCCGGCTTCGTTTGAGGAACTTGATTATGATACCGCCAGAGGTGTTGACGCAACCACAGTAGCGCAGTTGGGCACGGGTGAATTTGTGCACAATGGACAAACAATAGTGATTAACGGACCTACCGGAACAGGTAAAACCTATTTGACTGTTGCATTGGGTGATAGGGCATGTCGCCTGGGATTTAATGTCGTTTTCTTTACTATGCAGAAGCTACTGGACAGAATCAAACTCGAACGATTGCAAGGACAGGAAATACGATTCATGGAAAAACTCTCACGTATGGACATGCTGATCATAGATGACTTCGGCATGAAAGTATTGGAAGGGCAACAACAAAACGACTTTCAACAAATTGTAGATGACAGATATCGGAAAAAAGCATTGATAATATCGAGTCAATTACCAGTCAATGATTGGTATGCTGTTATTGGAAATGAACTGATTGCGGAATCCTGTTTGGATAGAATCGTTCATAAATCGATACGTTTTCAATTAAAAGGAGAAAGTCTAAGAAAAAAGTATTAATTTTACATCTGCCTAATCGTTTTTGAACAAACAGTGAACGGATATCACCGGAATATGTATTATATAGCCTACATATATAAAACGTTGAAAGAATTTAATGTTTATTACTCCGAAAACTAGGTTGAAACTAGTTTTATACTAATTCACCACAACAAATTTAAAATTAAGTTCAACCTGATTTTCATTTTATTTCTAATCACCAAATAATAAGACTTAAGTTTATCATACAAATCTTTATAGGTGAAGCAATAGTTCTTTAGCTAGTTCCAAGAATTCTCTCCGTAATAAGGATTTGACATTTTTTAATATGGGAAAGTTGATTTCCAAATATGGTCAAATGGCGATTTAAGCTTTGTTCAAGTGTTTCAAAGAGTTTCATTCTACATTCAATTATTTTGTTATCAATATATGATTTATCTCAAAAAAATGTAATGCTATAATTAGACCCTCTGACTGTTAATCAGAGGGTCCTTGGTTCAAGTCTAAGATTGAGATCAATCAAAATGAGATATATACACATTATTTATGTGGTTGTTTTTTCGTTTACACCAGGTTCACGCCAGGTTTTGAAGAAAAATATGAGAAATGTCGTTTAAATTTAAACGAGATGAAGAATAACCTCCTGACATGTGACAGGAAGTGAAAACCCAAAAAAATAACGTTATTCAATAAAGTCAATAAAGTTAATTTTAGTAATTTAATTCTGAGAGTAAAATTACTAATAAAGAACTACCCCACCTTGCCAATTGACCACTATCTCCATCATCAGCGAATTACTTTTATTCTTCATAAATCGTAATACATAAGCAATTTTGTTTTAATATTCTCATTAATTTCTAATATTCATGGAGGTTTACTATCAGTAGCTATAGTCAATTTCTCAAAAAAATAGAGAATGAGTAGATATCATTAAAAATAAGTTAAATGCATTTTGATAAAGATATTTATTGGCAATTAACACACATTCTTGTTTCGATTAGTATATTTGTGTTTTGAATCAATATAAATCTGTATTCGGAATATATACTTTTAACTTTTTAGTTGAGTACTATTTTTGCTAACTATCCCTTTTATATGAAATCACAAGAATACCTTAATCTAACCATGACGTTAAAAAGTTCAACTTTTGACCCATATGTAATTCATCAGTTGCGTGATGAGTTCGTTGCAGGTGATGATAAGGCATATTCGACATTATATAATTTATTTGCAAAAGACCTGTATGCATTTGGTCTTTCACTTCGCGCAAACACTGAATTAATTGAAGATGCTATCCATGATATCTTTGTTGAAATTTATACACACAGACATAATCTTGAAAAAGTAGATAATTTGAAATTTTACTTTATAGCAGCATTTAGAAACAGACTTTTCTATTTGATTAAAAA
>CAZEEB010000271.1:0-2751 GCA_964511245.1 uncultured Paludibacter sp. | reverse complement strand
ATACTCAGTACTTTGCGAATGTACCTGAACTAGCCTGGAATTTCTATATTGGCGGTTATCAACCGGCTCAAAAATGGCTCAAAGACCGCAAAGATAGAAAATTAGAAATGGAAGATGTTTTTCATTATCAAAAAATCATCGTTGCCCTGACTGAAACGGATAGGATTATGAAAGAGATTGATGGAATAGGGGTGGAGTGGTAAAAAGAAAAATCAAAATAGTATGTCAAAAGCAGCATTAAAAAAATACTTACAATCGCTCCCCAAAGAGCAACTGATTGAAACCGTACTGGAAATGTACGATAATATGAAGCCTGTAAAGGAATATCTTGAATTTTTTCTGAATCCGAACGAAAAAGAAATGCTTGAGAAGTATAGAGCAGTTATTATCAATGAGTTTTACCCCCGAGGGAAATATACCGAACCAAAGACCCGTTTCTCGGTAGCTAAAAAAGCGATAGCTGATTTTCGTGCATTGAAACCCTCGCCGGAATTATTGGCCGACCTGATGCTTACTCTGCCCGAAATGGCCTGTCAGTTTACCTACGATTATGGTGATATGACCGAGCAGTATTACAACAGCGCATACAATAACTTTAAAGCCGCATTGGAATATATTCACAAGAATAATTTATTAGACTCATTTAAACTTCGTTGTGTGGATTGCCTGAAATGGGCATCGGTGTGTGGTTATGGGTTTGAGGATGATTTGAATGATATTTTCTATCAATATTACAACGATTAAATTATTTTAGACCTAACAGGTTTCCAAAACCTTTTGGTCTCTAAAAACAAACACAAAGAGATTAGCAAGGAAATTTATGTAAAAATTTAAATGACAAATGGTTTACAAACAATTTTTGAATTTATGAGTTTACCCATTTACGAAGCAGTCAGTTTTCAAAAAATACTGGATAAGGTAGGACATTCCAAACCCTGGGTTGTACTGGTAGATATTAGCGACATAGCGTTCAAAATAATATTATTCAAGTGAAAACTTAGAAATTGTTACTTATTCAAAACACAAAACGACTTTTGAGACAGCCTCGAGCGCAGCGGAGGGGATTATATACAACCTTTTCCCAAAATTACCCCAAAATCACACATTCTTATGCTTCACTAAATCAGCTTGTTACAAAAAATAGTATGCAAGTTGAAGTACAAGTTGCACAAGCAAAATTTGAAGCTGTTGTAGTTTTGCATCGTCGGAATTAGCGAAGGAGGCAATGTTGCTATCCGGGTTCAGAAGACGACCACTATAACAATGAGTATATCTCAAAATCCAGTCATGGGTAAAATGGCAAAATCGTTCGCTAATGTGAACACCTACGTTCATAAAGGACAGAATGTAGTAAGCGCTAAGGCGTTCAACCGTAAGGACAAAAACTCAGTAGCTCAGCAAGCTCATCGGGGTGGTTTTAAATTACTTTCGGACATAAACCAGTCGATTGGCGGGTTTATCGAAAGTGGCTTACCGGTACGTCCCGAGAGACAGTCAGCTTACAATTACTTTATGGCATTGAATTTACCCAATGCCATCGATAATTCAGCTGAAGTGCCGGTGGTTGATTATAGTTTGTTGCAAATAGCAAAAGGAAGTTTACCTGCTGTGAACGTACTTTCAGCAACATTTGAAAACAATACGATTACACTGGAGTGCGAATCGTGTGTAGCTTACACAACAAATTCAGTTGCCGAGGATTTGATAACAGTGCTTTGCAGAACCAAAAATGGCGCATTGTATTTCACAAAGCAGCTTCGTGGAAGCGAAACAAACTGTCAGCTTGTAGTAAATGTCCCGGTTGCAACCAAGGAAAATATTGAGTTTGTGTATGCTTTTGTAACTTCGGCAGATGGCAAGAAAGCTTCTAATTCAATCTACGTTAAGCTTGATTAGTAAATTATTTGCAATTCAAAAAAAAGATTCCCTGTTGGCTGTGAAGTTAACAGGGATTTTTTAATTAGTTTAGTTGAAGACTAAACTATCAAAGTGAGTGACAATTAGGTTGAATGAAAAGTTAAATCAATGTGTAAATGAATATTTATTGTAAAACTTTGTGTGATAAAGAATTATTTCGTACTTTTGCAGCCGAAATAGATTAATGAGGAGGGGACAACAGTCCCCTCGTTTGTTGTAATAGCCCAAAAATGATTTTAAAAGAGACTGTAAATCAGATAGTTGAAAATTTTCTAATCGAGTCAGATTATTATTTGGTGGATGTGAAAATCACAACCGATAACCGAATTTCAGTAGAAATTGATTCTTTTGAAGGCGTGTCATTAGAATTTTGCGCAGCGCTAAACAAGCATATTGAGGCTCAATTTGACCGCGAAGTGGAAGATTTTGAACTTGAAGTAAGTTCAGCCGGACTCACAGAACCTTTTAAGGTGCTGAAACAGTACGAAAAAAACATTGATAATGAAGTGGAAGTACTTACTAAGGCCGGTAAAAAATTTAACGGTATATTGGCCGAAGTGCTTGAAACAGAATTTGTAATAGAAATAGAGAAAACCCAAAAACAAGAAGGTTCGAAACGGAAAATAACTGTAATTGAAAGCCTTCGGTTTAGTTACGAAGAAATAAAACATACAAAATATATAATCAGATTCAAATAAGCCATGAGCAAAAAAGAAACTATTAGCTTAATTGATACCTTTTCGGAATTCAAGGAGCTGAAAAGCATCGACAGAAGCACTTTAATCAGTGTAATGGAAGAGTCGTTCCGTAACGTGATTTCGAAAATGTTTGGAA
>CAZEEB010000270.1:0-2757 GCA_964511245.1 uncultured Paludibacter sp. | reverse complement strand
AGTATGTGAGAGTAAGGAATAGCTTTGATGTAGCACTTTAATTCTTTAAATTTTCTTACCCCGCTGTAGCGACAGCGGCATTACATATTTGCAAAGCGTTAGCTTTTATTCTTGCTTCTGAAACTTCGACACTTTCAAGGCTTGCTAGAATAAGTTAGTAAACGCCTGCGCCAAACGGCGTGGGCTTTAACTTATTATACAAGTCGGGCAGTCGAAGGCCTCAGAAGCGTGATACAGTTAGAGTACCACGCTTTTTTTATGCCTTAAAATCAACTTGTGCTTTAGTTTGGCATAGTAGAAATATAATTTTGTGTTTAAATAATTTTAAAATTAATATTATGGAAAAAGAAATCAAAGAATTGTATGAAAAATTCTTCATTGAATTAAAAATTAATCCAACTACAGGGATTGTGGATAATACGAATGGTCAACTCAAATTTTCGACATTCCCATATATTGGAAAGAATTATTCAATAGCCAAAAGAAAAATACTGTTTGTAGGTTTGGATATTGGTAAAGATGAGACAAAAGGTAAAATTCAAAGTTTGGATGAGAGAAATGAAAATATTGCTTGCGATTTTGGATTTAATCCTCACATTGCAGGAACTTATATCAGTGCATTATATCTGTTGAAAGACACTTACAACTGGAATCAAGTGTGGGATAAAGTCAAAAAATATCATACCGCACAACAAGCAACAAAAATACAACAGCATCAAACAAATGAAAATCCTCTTGATTTTGTTGCCTTAACCAATTTTTTCAAATTCGTTGATGTGGACAGGGAGAATCGTTCGGGTGATAGTAACCGAAAATTCATTAATCAAAAAAACGAGTTGAATTTATTCTTAGATGAAATAAGGATATTAAATCCAGACATCATTTTATTTCAGGGTCAAATGCCTTCTGATAGTGTTATATCACAGATAAAAAAAGGTAAAACCATTTATAAAGCTCCTCATCCTTCGACCAGAAAACTGAATGGTCGTCAACCAGAAAATTATATTAATTTATTTCACGAAATATGATTCGTCCCGGACAAGCCGAACACCGAGTCCAAAGTAGGCAAAAAATTAAATTTATACCATTATGTTACAAAATCAAACAAATCCGATAAACGGAAATTTTCCACAACCGCTTTTAATGAATTTTACTGTACCTAGTCGTATTCAACAATCATTTGATGAAACTCCTATTTATGATGAAATTAATCAAGTCGTTTATGATATGAGAACAGCGAGTACTTACAGTATGAAAACTTCAATCACTAAACCAAATGGTGCTAGTTCAGGTTCACAAGATAAGGTGAAACATATTGATGATTCAAAATCAGTAAAATGAAATGATACTTATATTTTCGAACAAAGAAGATACGCATCCAACTCCTATTATAAACTTACTAAAAGAAAGGTCTATTTCTGTTTTTCGGTTAAATACTGAAGCTTTGCTCACAGATTATCAATTTAGTTGGTGGTGTAACGAAAAAGAATCAGGTTTTAAAATTAAAAACAAAATTAATGGTCTTGAGATTTTGGGAAGTGAAATAACCTCAATATGGGATCGTCGACCGTCGCCTCCAGAAACATTACTTTTTGAAAATTCAGAAGTTGAAATTAATAAACATAATCTCGAAGAAGCACATGGTTTTTTGAGTTTTTTACGATATTATCTATCAGAGATTTTTTCAATAGGCAATATAATTTACGATAGGGTTTCCGCTTCTAAAATGTTACAATTAAAAGTAGCACAGGAACTTGGCTTTCAAGTTCCTGAAACTTGTTTTTCTAATAATAAAAAAGAAATTCTTGAATTTGCTATTGGCTTTCAAGTTCCTGAAACTTGTTTTTCTAATAATAAAAAAGAAATTCTTGAATTTGCTAAAAGTTTTGAATACATAACACTTAAGCCAATCGATAATTGCAATGTTTATATTGGTAATGAATTGGAATATCTATTTTTTTCACAAAAAGTAAGAAGTTCTTCATTAGTTGATTTACCCGAGGAGTCTTTTAAACAAACCGTGAGTTTCGTTCAGAATTACATTGACAAGCTTTTTGAGTTGAGGGTCACAGTTGTTTCTAATCAAGTATTTGCTTGTAAAATTGATTCACAAATCCTTGATGATGACAAAGGAAAAATAGATTGGAGACAAGGTTATGATTATGGATTAAAACACGAAATCTTTACTCTTCCAGAATCTGTTTCTGACTTTTGTTTGAAATTTCTCAAACGAATGAAACTCAACTTTGGTTGTTTTGACTTCATTGTTACCCCAAAAATGGAGTATGTATTTTTGGAATGTAACCCCAATGGGCAATGGCTTTGGATAGAGAATGAAACTGGTATGAAAATATCAGAAGCCATTGCAAACTCCCTTATAAAAGGGAATTAAAAATAAAAAAGTACATCCGCTCACTCCGATTTGCAATCGGTGTGTTGCACGATAGAGCAAGTAAAATAGAATAGATTGCTTTTGGGAAAAAATTCGAACGTTTCTTGCTGAACCAAACGGCAGAGCGAGCTGTAAAGTGTACAAATCCAAAACTACCATCGGCTGAGTTTCATGAAGAATTTCAGCCGATAGTATTTATAATCAGATTTCCTTTCCTAATAGCACTGAAGGAATCGAAATATAAAATTTGGGTAAAGGAATATACTGAAAAATAATCGCCCATAAAGCAAAAAAAACCACAGCAAGTAAGTGTTTATTTTCAAACGTCTTGCTGTGGCTTTTATAGCTTTTTGATAATAGGCAGA
>CAZEEB010000269.1:0-2762 GCA_964511245.1 uncultured Paludibacter sp. | reverse complement strand
GCGATACAGACCCACGCAGCGGAAAAGGCTTTATCGAACAATTGGCAGCACATACTGCAGCTACTGATACTAAAATTGCCTCCATCATTGGTCGTTATTACGCCATGGATCGCGACAAACGTTGGGACCGTGTGAAAAAATCGTACGATTTGATGGTAAATGGCGTTGGCGAAGCAACAACCGACGTGGTAGCAGCCATGCAGGCTTCTTACGATGCAGGCATAACTGATGAGTTCGTAAATCCAATCGTAGCAGTTGATGCTGCCGGAAAACCTTTGGCAACTATCGAAGCCGGTGATGTGGTTATTTTCTTTAACTACCGCAACGACCGTGCAAAAGAGCTGACTGTTGTTTTGACTCAAACCAATATGCCTGAAGAAGGAATGACTACAATTCCATTGGAATACTACTGTATGACTCCTTACGATTCAAGCTATAAAGGTTTACATATTTTGTTCGACAAAGATAATGTTCAAAACACGCTTGGAGAATATATTTCAAGCCTTGGAATGAAACAATTACGTATTGCAGAAACAGAGAAATTTGCTCACGTAACATTCTTCTTCTCTGGTGGTCGCGAAAGCGAATTCGACGGCGAAGAGCGCATCCTGGTTGCTTCTCCAAAAGTTGCAACTTACGATCTTCAACCCGAAATGAGCGCTCCTGAAGTAGCTGAAAAACTGGTTACAGCATTGAATACACAAAAATTTGATTTCGTAGCATTGAACTTTGCAAATGGCGATATGGTAGGCCATACCGGCGTTTACGAAGCAATTCAAAAAGCGGTAACTACCGTTGATAACTGCGTAAAAGATGTTGTAGAAGCTGCAAAAGCGAACGGCTATGAAGTAATTATTATTGCCGACCACGGAAATGCAGACTTTGCTGAAAACGCTGATGGTTCACCAAATACCGCTCACTCATTGAATCCTGTTCCATTTATTTATGTAACAGCAAACAAAAATGCTAAAGTTGAGAATGGTATTTTGGCCGACGTTGCTCCTTCTATTTGTCAGATTTTGGGCATTCCACAACCAAAAGAAATGACTGGAAAATGCTTAATTAAATAAATACCTCACACAAAGCACTGACACGCTGGATATAGGTAAAGGTATCAAAAACGCTGAAAATTAGTTCGTTCAGCGTTTTTTTTATTTCCACATTTGTTTCAATTATCATTTGATAAAAGTGTTATAAAAGCATATTCTGAAAAATTAAATTTGAAAATGAACTTTTTATTCTATTTTTGAATTATATTAAAATAGGAAACAAAACCTAGAAATCTTAAAACAAAACCAACAAAATATGGACGGATACGAATCGAACAGACGTGATTTTTTGAAAAAACTTGGACTTATAGCCGGCACAGCAGCTCTCACTACAGTAGGTGGTTCAGGAGTGATAGAATTGTTAACTGATAATAAAGAAAAGTTTAAACTTACCGAAGAGCAACAAAAATTTATGGCTAAGTATGAAAAGTGGTTAGATGAATTTCACGGCATGGCTAAATTTCAGAAGATAGACCCCGAACACATAGAAAACAATAAGAAGTTGATGGCACTTTCGGATGAAGCAAAAAAATGGCAAAAGGAACTGGTTGAACACATGAAGGATGAAAATTTTGCACGCTATTATATGGTGGTTACCGAGAGAGTTACCAAAACCATTTAAATCATTTGCTATTGTATCATGTACAATTTACTATTTAATTTTAAAAACCCTGATTTTCAAATCGAAAATCAGGGTTTTTAAATACTAGTTGGTAAATGAACAAATGGTCAATTACTTGATATCGCCTTCGGCAATTAAGTATTCGGCAATCTGAACAGCATTAAGTGCAGCACCTTTTTTAATCTGGTCGCTAACGCACCAAAATGTCAGTCCGTTAGGATTTGAAATATCTTTGCGCAAGCGACCAACGTGTACAGGGTCTTTGCCAGACAGGAACAATGGCATTGGGTATTTTTTTTCGGCTGGATTGTCAATCATTTCCACACCGGGAGCCACTGCAAAAGCTGCACGGGCTTCTTCAACACTAACAGGACGCTCAGTTTCCAACCACACACTTTCGGAATGAGCACGAAGCGCTGGTACACGAACACACATGGCACTTACTTCCACATCGGAGTGCATTATTTTGCGAGTTTCGTGGTACATCTTCATTTCTTCTTTGGTATAGCCATTGTCGGTAAATACATCCACTTGCGGAATTAGGTTATAAGCCAACTGATATGCAAATTTACTAACTGTAGCCTCTTCGCCTGCCAACACTTGTCGGTATTGCAATTCAAGTTCGTCCATAGCGGCTGCGCCGGCACCCGAAGCTGCTTGATAAGTAGACACGTGAACTCGTTTGATATGTGACAAATTTTCAATGGCCTTCAAAGCCACTACCATTTGAATGGTGGTACAATTTGGATTGGCAATAATGCCCCGAGGACGGTCTTTGGCATCGATTGCATTCACTTCGGGAACTACCAACGGAATATCAACATCCATACGGAAAGCGGATGAATTATCAATCATAACAGCTCCAAATTTGGTAATATCATCGGCAAATTCTTTGGATATACTTGCACCCGCAGAAGTGAATACTAAATCAAACGGTTTAAAATCGTCGCCGTGTTTAAGCTCTATGACGGTAAGTTTCTCACCGTTGAACTCATAAACACTCCCTGCACTGCGACTCGAACCAAAAAGACTCAGTTCTGTCAATGGGAAATTGCGTTCGGCCAACACACGCAAAAATTCCTGGCCTACGG
>CAZEEB010000268.1:0-2771 GCA_964511245.1 uncultured Paludibacter sp. | reverse complement strand
ACACCTCTCTATTCGTCGGCAGCGTCAGATGTGTATAAGAGACAGATTTTCCACCACGAAATGGTCCCCAGGGCTTGTGACCTCCCAGTAATTCAGCTGCCTTATCCTGATAACCATCGTCGATAACCGGACCGTTATCGCTTGACAATATGACAATTGTATTCTCTTCAAGACCGAGTTCGTGTAGTTTTTTGGTCACTTCGCCTACTATCCAATCGAATTCCAACACCGCATCACCCCGCGTGCCAAGACCACTTTTACCCAAAAACCGAGGGTGAGGAAGTCGCGGGACATGCACATCCTGAGTTCCAAAATAAAGAAAGAAGGGTTGATTTTTGTTCTTTTCAATAAATCCAAGTGCTTTAGCAGTGATGGAATCAGCAATATTTTCATCCACCCACAAAGCTGATTTTCCGCCTTTCATATAGCCGATTCGCGAAACGCCATTCACAATACTTTGGTTGTGCGTGTGGCTCGGAAGTAGTCTCAACAATTCCGGATTGTCTTTTCCTGTTGGTTCACCGGGGAAATTTTCTTTATAACTTACCTGAATAGGATCTTTCGGGTCGAGATTAACCACCCGACCATTTTCTATAAAAACACAAGGTGTGCGGTCGCCGGTAGCAGCCATAATATAAGAATAGTCAAATCCCAATTCTTTCAAACCGGGCGTTATCAGTCCGTTCCAGTTTTGTTTGCCAGTTTCTGCACCCAGTCCTAAATGCCACTTTCCTACGGCGGCGGTTGCATATCCGGCTGCCTGCATCATTCGCGGCATGGTGGGGCGTTCGGGTTTAATAATCATGGCAGCATCGCCCGCCGCAATTCCGGTTCCGGCAAGTCTCCATGCATATTCACCCGTCAGGAGTGAATAGCGCGATGGTGTACTGGTAGCTGCCACACAATGTGCGTTGGTGAAGCGAATACCTTCAGAAGCCAGTTTATCTACATTTGGGGTTGGTATTTTTGAATAACCATAGCAACTCAGGTCGCCATATCCAATATCGTCGGCATAGATTAGTACAATATTGGGTTTATTCTCTTTTTGTGCTTTTGAATTTCCAGCTGATAAAGTAAAAGGTAAAAATGAAAGGCTTGTGTAAGATATAATGGTTCGTTTCTTCATTTAGAAATTGTATTTAGAATATTATTTTTCGCTAAAATCAATGATATTAATCAGTAAAACGAAGCAATATTGATGTTTAACTGTGGGATTTTGGTTTAATTATTGACTTAATTTCGTACTCACCGGAACCTAATGTGAATGATATTCCCGAGGTTTCAGTTTTTATTAATTTCTCTTCAATTTTCTTTCCATTTAGAGTAATAATTTTATTTACAGGCAAATAAACAGTTGCAGTGGTATTTGCCGGAATGGAAATTTTCCAATTTAACTCATTCCCTATCCTTTTCCAATCACTCTTTATCATTCCATAAGGTGAATTGTGCGAGGCATTTACAAAATTTAGCCCATTTGGAAAAACAGGCTTAAAAATGATTTTCTTAAATCCAACTTCCGATTTGTCGGTTTGTATGCCTCCCAGACTTTCGTAATACCAACTCATCAAATCGCCCAACAACATTACGTGGTTGCCCGAGTTCATTTCAGGATTTGCTGTGTTGCCATTCCAAAGTTCCCATATAGTCGTAGCCCCATTATCAATCATATAGCCCCAACTAGGAAACGTGCGGTTGGTGGCAATTTTGTAGGCCAAATCCGGTCGATTGTAAGCGGTAAGCCCACGCATAAGAAACTGAATACCAATAAGTCCAACACTTACATGTGACTTGAATTCACCTTCAATGCGCCCCGCCAAATTATCAAAAACTTTTTGTTCGTAACCTTCAGGAACCAACCCTTGCATAAGCGAAATAATATTAGCTGTAACGGTATTATTGCCATATTGTGCTTTATCTTTTTGGAAAAACTGATTATTATAAGCTGTTTTTACCTTCGCAGCCAGATCCAAAAAATCGGGTTTGTCGGCTGTATTTCCTAAAATTTCGGCATATTTAGCCATGATATTCAGGATTTTATAATAAAAACTGGTAGAAAGAATTTTGCCGTCGGTAATTCGTGCCGGATCTTTCGACCAAATAATACTCAGATTTTCAGGAGGCATACACCAGTCGCCGTAGGTATCTTTGGTAATGATATAATCCTTCATGTAGTTGGTTTGCATGTACTTTACCCAGTTTTTCATCGATGAGTAATGCAATTTTATCGGCTTCGTGTCGCCATATTGTTCGTAAAGCATATTCACCACATGAATATAAGCGGCAGGCCAGGTAATATTATCTGAATAAAATTGCCAGTAGGCCGGAGCCACATCGGGTAAACTACCGGTTTCTTTTTGCGAATCGTTGATATCCTGTACCCATTTGGCGTAAAGTAATTGATTATCAGACATGTAACTTTCGCCAACGCATCCGGTAGCACGATCGCCCAACCATCCCATGCGTTCGTCACGTTGCGGACAGTCGGTGGGAAAACTTCGGTAGTTCCCCATTATTCCCCAGCAAGCATTGTGGTAAATCTGATTTATGGTGCTGTCGGACGTTTCGAAAGTGCCAATATTAGCCATTTGGTCGTAATTAACTTTGCCTACAAAATCGTTAACTGAAGGCAATTTATCAATACCTGTAATTTCAACATACCGGAAACCATGATACGCAAAACGCGGTTCGTAAGTAAAAATTCCATCAGTAGCCGGCGTGTAAATATCAGTTGTACGTGAGCCACGCAAATTGGCAGTATAAATATTACCATC
>CAZEEB010000267.1:0-2810 GCA_964511245.1 uncultured Paludibacter sp. | reverse complement strand
TGACGTTGCAATCTGATTTTTGTTGGCATTTTTTTTATTTTAAATGATTATACCTAATGCTTTTTCTCGAAAAGCGGATGCAAAGATAGTATTTCTTTTTTAATTAATAATTAATAAATTATAATTAATAATTAAAACTTTGTATTTCAGCATATTGAATCATTCATTTACTATGCAACTAATACACAAAGCAGTTTTTAATAAGCAATATTATGAATTATTATTTATCGCAAAGCACCCAGGCCGTTCTATATCTTTTGTCAGATTTACGGAGGTTTTCCATGTAGGTTATTGCCTCATCCTTATCGCAAAATGATTGAATAGCAACACGATAGGTTTTGATAGGTGTTAAAACATGAGCTTGGTTGAAATCATTATCAATAAGCTCATTACAAAATATTTCGGCCGATTGTTGAGTAGGCAAACTTGCTACTACAACATGAAACCTTTTAACTGATTCGCAAATTGGATTTTCCGTAGCTAGTTCGGTATTTTTGTCGGCAGGTTCATTTTTTTGATTTAGGGTCTGATTCAAAAGAAATGCCGATGAAAAACCAGCATAGTCTTGTTGTTTTACATCACTCACTTTGGGCGCGAAAAAAAACAAGCCAAAGATTAACATTGCAATTGCCGCATAGCGGTAAAAATTTCGGGTAGTAAAAGAAATAGTTACTTTAGAAGGTTCTGAATTTAGCTTTTTAAGTGGAACATACAAGTCATTTAATCCAAAATTATGGGCTAAAAACTCCACTTTTTTAGTTGGATTGAAAATAATATTCTCAGAACTATCAATGCGAAAATAACCAATTCTACCAAATTGAACAATGTCATTCATTTTCAGACTCATCCTTAAGTTAATAAGCTCATTCTGAATAAATTCCATTGCCTGACGGTAGTTAAGCTTTTCAGTTCGGGCAATTTCAATGGCTAACATACCATCGTTATGCTGCATCAAGGGATTAAAACCAATGCCTGCATAAGGCGCAGTAATGCAATCGGGATTAAAAATCGCCGATTGAACCTGTATAACAAATCCACCAAAGTCTGGTATAATAGCATATTCATGTTTTACCAGCAAATTTTCAATGTATTGACTTAATCGTTCCACAGCACAAAAATAGAATAAACCAATAAGAGTTCCATTTTTTTTTGGCAAAAAGTTATCAACAAGTTGTTAGACCCAAGAAAACGATGTATCTTTGTGCTAACTATAAAATTTTAAAACAATGGGTAATACAATCTTAATTACAGGTGGTGCAGGCTTTATTGGGTCGCACGTTGTTCGTTTATTTGTTACAAAATACTCAGATTATAAAATAGTAAATCTGGATGTATTAACTTATGCGGGAAATCTTGAAAATCTGAAAGATGTAGCCGATGCGCCAAATTATAAATTTGTGAAGGGTGATATAACCGATGAAAAATTTATCACAGAATTATTTGCAAGTTATCAGTTTGACGGCGTAATTCACCTTGCAGCCGAATCGCATGTAGACCGCTCAATAACAGATCCGTTTGCATTTATTCGTACCAATGTTTTTGGCACTTGTAATTTATTAAATGTAGCAAAAGAATCGTGGAAAGGCAAAATGGAAGGAAAACGTTTTTACCATGTTTCGACCGACGAAGTGTATGGTGCATTAGAATTTGACGGAACATTTTTTACCGAAGACACCAAATATGATCCTCATTCGCCATATTCAGCCAGTAAAGCTTCGTCTGACCACTTTGTAAGAGCCTATCACGATACATACGGATTACCAGTTGTAATATCAAATTGTTCCAATAATTATGGTGCAAATCACTTTCCTGAAAAACTGATTCCGCTTTCCATCAATAATATCAAAAATAATCGCCCCATTCCAATTTATGGAAAAGGTGAGAACGTTCGTGACTGGCTATATGTAAATGATCATGCACGAGCCATCGACACTATTTTTCACACTGGCAACAACGGTGAAACTTATAATATTGGTGGAAATAATGAATGGTCAAATATTGATTTAATTCATGCATTGTGCAAAATTATGGACAGCAAATTAGGTCGTTCTGAGGGCGAATCTGCTAAGCTGATTACATTCGTTAAAGACCGTGCCGGACACGATTTAAGATATGCCATTGATTCAACTAAACTACAACGTGAGTTGGGTTGGAAACCATCACTTCAATTTGAAGAAGGACTGGAAAAAACGGTTGATTGGTATATGCAAAATCAACAATGGATGGATAACATCATCAATGGTGATTATAAAAACTATTACGAAAAACAATATTCTGAAAGATAAATTCTTTTTTAAAAACAGAAATTCTAATTGATTTTCGTTCACTCCGAATTTGAAAACCAAAACTGTGAACTTAAGAAAAGCTCTCGAAAACCGTATTTTGATTTTAGATGGTGCGATGGGAACAATGATTCAGCGACATAAACTTGCTGAAACTGATTACCGTGGCACTCGTTTTGCGCAGTGGCATAGCCTTGTGAAAGGCAATAATGATTTGCTGGTGCTTACTCAACCGGACATTATCAAATCTATTCATGCAGCATACCTTGAAGCAGGTGCTGATATCATTGAAACCAACACTTTCAATGCGCAGGTAATTTCCATGGAGGATTATGGCATGGCAGCGTTGGTGCGCGAAATCAACCTCGAAGGTGCAAAACTTGCCCGCCAGGCTGCCGACGAATATACTGCGAAAAATCCTGCAAAACCACGCTTTGTTGCAGGTGCTGTTGGTCCAACCAACAAAACCGCTTCTATGTCGCCCGACGTAAACAATCAGATCGGAAGAGCACACGTCTGAACTCCAGT
>CAZEEB010000266.1:0-2817 GCA_964511245.1 uncultured Paludibacter sp. | reverse complement strand
TCAATCCCATTTGCTTATCGCTGAAGCCCAAATCTGCTTTCATCAATGGCAAGAGTACATTAAAAAGTTGTCTGTCTGCTTGCTGACAAACAAATGCCACATACAGCAGACCCAATAATTCCCACTTATAAAAGTTATTTTTTATGTTCTCGATATTCATATTATTAGATTTAAAAGTAATAGTACTGCTATTGATATTTTTGTCGTTTTATGAAAAATATTATTGATAATAATTACCACGAAAGCTGAACATGTCCATTTTTCACCTGAATTTTTTCACCTTTCCAGACTACTTCTTTAACCCCTTCAGGGATGGAAATACTCAGTGGAATTTGATGCAAGTAAGGATTCAGCCAAGGCATTTTTAATAAGAATTCATTTCCAATTCTATCCCTTTTATTCAATTCAATTTGCAAATGATTTCTTGTGTATTGCCAAATCATCAATTCACCTATTGTAGCATACCACACATCAGGGTGGTTTCCAATAGCCCCAAGCACTTCTTCCAGAGTTTGTTGCCCATTACCGGCTAATTCATAGCTGTGCCCCCAAATATAGAGGATCGACCCTGGGTTATCTAGCAATTGGTCGAATTTTGCTTTTATTTTAGTTTTACCGGAGTTAAAATGAAAATTTGGACGCATAGCTAATGGCTCAATTATGCTATCTATTTTATTTTCCCCTTGAGTTGTGGGGCGACCTGACCAATAACCAGCTTGTCGCAATGAGCGTAAAACATAATCACCTTCGGCATCATACGCAGCAACGTAATTAAACGGATATGCAAACGAAAATACAGGATGATTCAGCTCTTTCTCCAGAAAACGGCGCATTTCGACTGCTTCTACCAAACAACGATTTGGCGATGAATTGTGAAATGCAGGATGTGACCAGGAATGAGAACCAATCTCCATTCCTTTAGCTTCAAGTTTGCTTAAAAAAGGAATCATTTTTGAGTTTCGATTCATATAAAAAGTACCTTTCATTCCATACTTGACAAGTAATTCCATTACGTCAAAATCCTTCATTTGCCCATCGTCCCAACTGGTTACTACAGCCATTTTCTTTTGGTTTGGCAATAAGTCAAGTTGCGGTAGTTTTTCCCCTTTGTATCCAATCAATTTAAGACTCTGCGTTTCAATTTTGGTAGTATCGCTAAGTGTCATTAAAGGCATTACCCCTGCACTGCTCATATCAGGACAAACCTGTGTTGGATAATGTGTAAGTTGGATTTCAGATACAGTATCACCTGAAGTAAGGAAAGGTTGAGCTGTACTTTCAAGAAATACCCTTTGCTCCACTGCCTTAGGCGTAGTAAAAGAATGTCCATCAGAATATTTCCAGTTTAATGCAATATTCTTTTTGGAATTTACTACATAAACTCCTGCAGGTAAAGGAATTGGAAGTGATATATTGCGCTCATTTACAGGCACTTGAAATACAAATAATAATTTCTCATACGAAGTATTTGTAGCTGGTTTTATCCGTATCGTAGTAATACCAACAGTATTAATATTACGTTGCCAACCTTTAATTAGCGAAACTTTCGATACCGCTTTGCTATTAAACAACCCAACTTTATGACTATAGTTCCCTTTTGAGAAACCCATATTATACAAATCAATCTTTGCAATCAATTCGCCACTCTTGTCTTCAAATTGTAGCATCTGATTAGATGCTAATCCAATTTCGGCTTGATAAAAGCTAATTTCAATCTCCCTTAATCCTGATTGTAATGAATTTTCTAATTTCCATTCAATCTTTTCATTTGTAGGTTTTGATGCCGGAAAAAAAATCACATCACTTCCGTTTTCTGATTTCAAAATTTCGCCACCTTTTGCCTTTAAAGGAAAAAGTGAAATTTCACCTGATTGCAGTTTTTTTTCAACTTTTACAACAGATAAACTATCTACTTTCGACTTCATCTGAGCATTTGAAGTAAGTAATGTTCCGATAGAAATAGCGAAAAATAATAATTTAGTTGTTGTATTCATTATTTGATGTATAATGTTTTGCAGATTAAAAAAAATGTTTTAAATGCTCGATAATAATGCGTTGTAAATAAGTTACTGTGTTTCTAATAATAAAATAAAAATAAGTAGAAATAAACTGTTGTCTATTTCTACTTAAATATATTTACTTGTTATCAAATTCCACCCACTTTTGGATACCATTCCGGACGATACGGATCTTGATGGAAACGAGCATAATAATCGCCCATTTTTTCGTAATAACGTTCGTATTTTTCCATTTTATCTTCGTCCAATGTCACACCAAGTCCCGGTCCTTCAGGTACCTTAATAGCACCGTTTACATATTCCATTTTACCACCAACTATAATATCATCTTCCAGGTAATGATAGTGTGCATCACCCTCCATTGTCATAGTTGGAAGTGTAGAAGCCGTATGAAGCATGGCAGCTAATTCAACACCAAATTCTGCGCCTGAATGCATAGCAATACCCAAATTGAATGTTTGGCAAATTGCACTTAAATCCTTCACACCTCGTGGTCCTTCCCAGTAGTGTAAGTCAGTCAACACAATATCAATCGAATTCATGTGAATAGCCGGACCTAAATCGTCAAATTTATTCGGATACATATTTGTAGCCAACGGAATACGAACCTGTTCTTTTACCCTGCGCATTCCTTCGAGACCCCATGAAGGATCTTCAAAATACTGAATTTCCAAATCTTCTAATCTGCGACCGGCTTTTACGGCTGTTGCGACACTCCAAACACCGTTCGGATCAATACGCAACCCAAAATTATCACCCAGTCTTTCGCGACAAAGTTCAAGAACACGAACTTCTTCCA
>CAZEEB010000265.1:0-2825 GCA_964511245.1 uncultured Paludibacter sp. | reverse complement strand
GGAGAATACTTATCGAATGTGTTTTGGTAGGTGTGGTAATCTTAACAACTTATGCCGTTATAGCATTGATACTTATCTATGCAGAGCGTAAAATTACCGCTTTTTTTCAGGCTCGTTATGGACCAAATCGTGTAGGTAAATGGGGACTTTTACAAAGTGTAGCTGATACTATTAAAATTCTGTTGAAAGAGATTATTAAAATAAACAACGTTGACCGTTTTTTATTCTTTGCAGCTCCGTTTTTTATGGTGTGTGCTTCAGTAATGACCTTTGGAGCTATTGCTTTTGGAAAAGGATTATTGGCCGTCGATTTTAATATTGGAGTACTGTATGTAACCGCTGTTTCATCTTTAGGTATTATTGGTGTATTATTGGCAGGTTGGTCAAGTAACAATAAATACTCAATGATTGGTGCCATGCGAAGTGGTGCTCAGTTTATTAGTTATGAGCTTTCGGCTGGTTTTGCATTGATGACTATAGTGGTTTTAACAGGTACAATGCAATTTTCAGAAATGATAGAAAAGCAGCAATATTGTTGGAATATCTTCAACGGTCATATTTCGTCAATGATAGCTTTTGTGATTTACATTATTTCAGGTCATGCTGAAACTAATCGTGGTCCATTCGACTTACCGGAAGCAGAATCTGAATTAACTGCAGGATATCATACGGAATACTCGGGCATTCAGTTTGGTTTTTATTACCTGGCCGAATACCTGAACATGTTTATTATTGCCGGTATTGCAACTACTGTGTTTTTAGGAGGATATATGCCTATTCAGGTTCGCGGTTGGGAAGGTTTTAATCAGCTAATGAATTATATTCCATCTTTCGTTTGGTTTTTCGGCAAAACTGCAGTTTTGATTTTCCTTAGTTTATGGGTTCGTTGGTCATTTCCACGCTTACGTATCGATCAATTATTAGCTTTGGAATGGAAATACTTGTTGCCAATCAATTTGGTAAATATAGTGGTTATGGTAATTTTGGTTTTAACCGGACTGACATTAACGGATTTATTGCCCGGTATTTTTTAAAAAGCAAGTAGAAATAAGCAGTAAAAGCTAAGTAAAATTACAAAAGCTGCAAAAGCTAATTATGAATTATTAATTATGAATTATTAATTGAATATGGATTCAGTATCAAAATATTTTTCAGGCTTATTCACTGGTATAGGTTCCTTACTAAAAGGAATGTCGGTTACCTGGAAAGAGTTGTGGACACCGAAAGTAACACGCCAATATCCCGAAAACAGAGAAACTCTTGTAGTCTCAGATCGTTTTCGTGCCGAGTTGGTTATGCCACACGATGCGAACAATGAACATGCCTGTACGGCTTGTGGTATCTGTCATATGAACTGCCCAAACGGAACAATCGTGGTAACTTCGCAAATTATAGAAACCGAAGATGGTAAAAAGAAGAAAATTCTGGATACTCACCAATGGGATTTGGGAATGTGTACATTCTGTAACCTTTGTGTGATTACTTGTCCATCGGATGCTATCAAGTTTGATAATAACTTTGAAAATGCAGTATTTACCCGCAGCAAATTGATTCAGAGACTAAATGCTGAAGGTTCAAAACTAAGAGAAAAGAAAAAAGAACTCATAACTCCAAAAGGGGAATAAATTAAAGAACTAAGGTTGAACTGCAAACTGTCAACTATAAACTATAAACTAATTTATGGCACAACAAGTTATATTTTTCATATTGGCACTAATCATAGCCACATTCTCAATATTGGCTGTAACTGCTAAACAGATTATTCGTTCAGCAACTTATTTACTATTTGTATTACTTGCAACTGCAGGATTGTACCTGTTATTAGGTTATAACTATCTTTTTGCAGTACAAATAGCCGTGTATGCAGGTGGTGTAATGGTATTATTTATATTTGCCATTTTGTTAACAAATCGTCCGGGTGAAAATGTAAAAACCGAGTTAGCTGTTCGTAGGGTAGCTGCAGGTGCAACTGCATTAGCTGGTCTGGCTTTTTGCGGACATATTATTTACTGGAATATCAAAAAAGTTTCTGGTTTGCCGGAAATGCTAGATTTATCACCTCAACAATTGGGTCATACCATGATGGGAACAGATAAATATCAGTATTTGATGCCTTTCGAAACAATCAGTATCTTGTTGCTGGCTTGTATTGTAGGTGCTATCATGATTGCAAGAAAACGATAATGTGGCCACTAAAGGGGACTTAAAGAATACATTCTCTAAAAATATATTGACTTTTAATATAATAAACTTGGTTTTAAAGTCCCCTTCAGGGGATTTAGGGGCTAACAAATAATTATTATGGATTTACTAAATAACATTTCATCTGGTCAAATACCAATGGAAGCTTTCTTAGGCTTAAGTTTAATTATGTTCTTTGCCGGAATATATGGCTTTTTATCACGCAGAAGCATGCTTATGATTTTGATTTCTATTGAGCTTATGCTGAATGCCGCTGATATCAACTTTGTCGTTTTCAATCGCTATTTATATCCGGGACAATTAGAAGGTTTTTACTTTACATTGTTTGCAATTGCCATTGCGGCATGTGAGACTGCTGTTGCCATAGCTATTATTATTAATATCTATCGTAATCTGACAAGCGTTGAAGTTGCTAACTTAGACCAAATGAAAGAGTAAAGCCCCCTAAATCCCCCGAAGGGGGACTTTAAGAGTGGGTTAAATAGTATTTAATTGCTAAATAAATGAGTAAATAAAAAAGTATAAACTATCTTTTAAGTCCCCCTTCGGGGGATTTAGGGGGCTTTTGATAAATTAAATGAGTTATACATTATTGATTTTAGTACTTCCGCTTCTTAGTTTCA
>CAZEEB010000264.1:0-2857 GCA_964511245.1 uncultured Paludibacter sp. | reverse complement strand
ATATATATAAATATGAATTGATTTACTTTTGTGATATTATTGTTTATATTTCAGTAAAATAAAATCAAATAATTAACTGTTATTGTTGTGAATTTAGAAAATATATTTGTGAAGCAACGGGATAATCACATGAGTGAATAGTCATTTATACATCATTAATTATAAAATTAATTATGGAAAGAATTATATAAAATCTAAAACTTAGTAGATTTATTGTTATTCAAATTTATCTAAAAAAAAAACCGAATCGAGGAAAAAATTATCTGCAACCTTATCCAATTAGAATTTTAACTATAATTTTTAAAATACTTTAAAACACTAATACATAATATTCATGTACTTGATTATGATACAGTCACTTACAGCAATTTAAACCAGCTGAGAATTGAATATTTGCTGATTTATGATAGTTAGTACAACAAATTTTCATTCTGAAGCAAAAAAAAAGAGTCCGAAACTTAGTTTCGGACTCAATAAAAAAATATAAACTAAATTAATTAATCTTCAGATGTTGGAGCAACTCCAGCAAGCTCCTGATCAACTAAAATACGACCACAATATTCACATACAATGATTTTTTTGCGCAATCGAATATCGAGTTGACGTTGAGCCGGAATTTTATTAAAGCAACCTCCACAAGCATCACGTTGAACATATACCACTGCTAATCCATTTCGTGCATTCTTACGAATTCTTTTAAAAGCGGCAACCAATCTTGGTTCAATTAATGATTCAACCCCTTTTGCATGTTCGCGAAGTTTTTCTTCTTCTTGTTTTGTTTCAGATACAATTTCATTCAACTCCCCTTTCTTTTGGTCTAAATCAAGTTTACGTTCAGACAATTGACTAGCTGAAGTTTTTTGATCGGCTTGTTTAGCTTCTTGAGCAGCTGTATATTCACGAATACGTTTTTCGCAAAGTTCAATCTCAAGAGTCTGAAATTCAATTTCTTTAGAGAGATTATCATATTCCCGGTTGTTACGAACATTTTCCTGTTGCTCTTTATAACGGGTAATTTTCATGCGGGCTTCTTCAATTTCAATCTTTTTGCCAGCTATCATTGCAATAATATCAGCTAATTCAGTTTCGAAATTTTCCAAACGGGTGGTCAAACCAATGATTTCGTCTTCTAAATCCTGAACTTCAAGAGGAAGTTCACCACGTAATATTTTAATTTCATCTATCTGAGAAACCGCTTTCTGGAGTTCGTAAAGTGCCTGAAGCTTCTCTTCGACAGTAATTTCTTTTTCTGTTTTTAAGTCTGTAGCCATATTGATTACAAATAATTAATGGGGTTGGTTTTACTTTCCGAAATTCGGACTGCAAATGTAGGCATTTTTTTTGAAATTATCTCATAAAAAATGTCTTTTGTGAACTGTTCACTCTCAAAATGTCCAATATCTGCAATCAAAATATCATTTTTATTATCTAAAAACTCATGGTATTTAATATCTCCGGAAACATAAATATCAGCTCCGGATGATATAGCAGCTGGAATAAATAAACTTCCGGAACCTCCACACAATGCAACGGTTTTTATTTTTTTATTAAATAAGTCTGTATGACGGATAGCTGAGACTCTAAATACTGATTTTATCCGGTTTAAAAATTTGAGTTCATCTTCTGCTACTTCCAACTCCCCTACAATACCTGCTCCTACCTGATTCCAATCATTTTCCAGTGAGAAAAAATCGTAAGCCGGTTCTTCGTAAGGATGCGACTTTAACAATGCTTCAAGCACCTTAAACTTCAGATATTCAGGTAAAATAACCTCAATGCGTGTTTCTGGTTCTGAATGTAGCTCATTAATATTTCCTATAAAAGGTTGTGCTTTTTCGTTAGCTTTAAATGTACCGTTTCCTTGAATATTGAAACTGCAGGAATCGTAATTTCCTATTTGCCCTGCTCCTGCTTCAAACAAAGCCACACGAACTGTATGAGAATGAATTACAGGTACATAAGTTACCAGCTTCAATAATACATTTTGTTTGGGCTGGAGTATCCGAATATTTTTCAAACCGATTTTCTCTGCCATTTTTCCACTTACCCCGGATATGACATTATCCAAATTGGTGTGAGCTGCATAAATGGCAATATCGTTTTTGATTGCTTTAACGACACAACGTTGCACTTCATTCTGACCCGTCAGCCGTTTTAACCCACTGAAAATTAGCGGATGATGTGAAATTATCAGGTTACATTTTTTCTGAATAGCTTCTTCAATTACCAATTCGGTAATATCGATGCTGATTAAAACTGATGTAACTTCTATTTGCGAATCACCCACAAGAAGTCCGGCATTGTCATAGCTTTCCTGCAATGCCAGGGGAGCAACTTCTTCAATAAGTTCACAAATAGATTTGACGTTCATAAATAACTAATTCACAATTATTTAAATTATTCTGCGACAGCAACCTCTTCCTTTTCTTCTACAATAAAATCAGTTATCTGAGCATTGATAAGTATATTATACCAGTTTATTAATTTACGAATGTCGCTAGGGTAAACACGTTCACGGTCATATTCAGGCAGAATTTCAGCCATGTATATACGAAGTTTATCATTATCAGCTTTAGGCTCAATAGAGCACTGTAAACCATTTTCCTTGGTTTTCATTGCCTCAAGAACCTGACCAAGAGGAATTTCTTCTGTTTCAGTAAAAATAGCAATATCCCCAAGTGATACCACTTTATCTTTTGTATAAGCAGGAATGCGTTTGCCATCAAGCAACGACTCAACTATCAACATGTTTTTTCCCTGCGAAACTAATTTAAAAAGTCCCGGTTTTCCGGCTACGGATAAAATTTCTTTCAACATAAATTGAATTTAATTGATTTATTTAGTGATATAAATATTT
>CAZEEB010000263.1:0-2861 GCA_964511245.1 uncultured Paludibacter sp. | reverse complement strand
AGATAGCTTCAGGTGACTGGAGTTCAGACGTGTGCTCTTCCGATCTGGTTCAATAAATGCTAATCATAACACTTGGGGTGGTGTACTATATAGTAATGGAAAACTGTATCAATCAAAAAGATACGACATTACACACATTGTTGACCGTGTTGGTGGTGGCGATTCTTTTATGGGTGGATTGATTTATGGTTTACTAAGCTATACTGAGAACGACCAAAAAGCTCTTGAATTTGCTGTAGCTGCTTCATGCCTAAAACATACAATTTATGGTGATTATAATTTAGTAACTGTTGCCGAGGTGGAAGGACTTATGGGTGGTGACGGATCGGGCCGTGTAGTTAGGTAAAAGAACAAAAAATAAGAATAAAAATTAACGAATTTGATTGACAAATATATAAATTAATAAAAAAGCTCTTTACAAAAAGTACAAATTAGTTATAATCAGAGCAGTAAGGAAAAATTATGAAATTCAATAAAATACAAGTAATGACAGCTATGAAAGAAACAGGATTAGTTCCGGTTTTTTATAATAGCGAAATTGAAATATCAAAAAAAGTAGTTAAAGCTTGCTACGAAGGTGGTGTACGTGTATTTGAATTCACCAACCGAGGTGAATTTGCTCACGAAGTATTTGGAGAATTAGTCAAATTTGTGGCTAAAGAATGCCCTGAAATGATTATGGGTATTGGTTCTATCGTTGATGCGCCAACTGCAGCACTTTACATACAATTGGGTGCTAATTTCATTGTTGGACCTTTATTTAATCCAGATGTAGCCAAAGTTGCAAACCGTCGTCTGATTCCTTATGCTCCAGGCTGTGGCTCGGTAACTGAAGTTGGATTTGCACAGGAAGCCGGATGTGATATTTGTAAAGTATTCCCTGGTGATGTGCTGGGTGCCGGTTTTGTAAAAGGATTGAAAGCGCCAATGCCATGGTCGAATCTAATGGTTACCGGTGGTGTTAAACCTGAAGAAGCTAATCTGAAAACCTGGTTTGATGCAGGTGTAACTTGCGTGGGCATGGGTTCTAACCTTTTTCCTACCGACATGATGAAAGCCGCCGACTGGGCTGGTATTAGCAAATTATGCACTGAAGCGTTGGAAATTATCCGTAAAGTTCGAAAATAAAAACGTTTTTAAATATTAAACTTTAAATTAGAAAACATGACAGACTCAAACGCACAGAAAATTGGAAATTATAGATGGACTATAGCTGCTTTATTGCTATTTTCAACTACAATTAATTATATGGACAGAAATGTTATTGGTTTTTTAAAGGATTATTTTTGCTCTGCCGATGGTTTTGGCTGGAGTTCTACCAATTATTCAACATTAACTTCTATTTTCACCTTATTTTATGCCGGTTTTACGTTAATTGCAGGATGGTTAATCGATAAAATTGGAACAAAAATTGGACTTGCTTTATCGTTAATAGTTTGGTCAATTACCGGAATATTAAGTGCATTTATGGCAAAATCAGTTTTTGCTCAAAGCGTTGCTCGAAGTTTGTTTGGAATGGGTGAAGCTGGAAATTTTCCAGCGTCAATTAAAGCTGTTGCCGAATGGTTTCCCAAAAAAGAAAGAGCACTTGCTACGGGTATTTTTAATTCAGGTTCAAATTTAGGAGCAATGATTTGTGCTATTTTTGTTCCGTGGGCACTATTAACATGGGGAAGTGGAAAAGAATTTTTAGGTATGTTTCACGGTTGGCAAATGGCGTTTATTTTAACAGGATTAATCGGATTTTTTTGGTTGTTTTTTTGGAATATATTTTATTCTTCACCTCAAAAACTACTAAAAAAAGGGAAACTAAAACAATCTGAATTTGACTACATACACAGTGACGATGCAGTACAAGTTGAAAATGCTGAAAAAACAAAAGATAAAGTTTCATGGTTTAAAATGTTGACCTACAGGCAGACATGGGCATTTGTTGCAGGAAAATTTATGACTGACGGTATCTGGTGGTTTCTGCTATTTTGGCTCCCTACTTATGTTAAACAGCAATTTTGCGAAGGACTTAGCAAACAAGAAACGGCTTCATACGTTATGATTTCAAATTTTGTTGTTTTTGGAATTGCTATTATAGGTTCAGTTTATGGTGGTTCTATTCCCATGAGTTTTATGAATAAGGGTTGGCAAACATACAGAGCACGAATGACTGCACTTTTAATAATTGCGGTAGTACCTTTGCTCCTGTTATCAACCCAAACGATGGCCGGTTTCGGAATAGTTTATGCAATTGCCGTAATTGCCCTGGGTGGTGCAGCGCATCAGGCATGGTCTGCAAACTTATTTACAACAGTATCTGATATGTTTCCAAAAAAAGCTGTAGGTACCGTAACTGGAATTGGAGCTGCATTTGGGGGTTTAGGTGGTGTAATAATTCAACAAATTGCCGGTCGACTTGAAGATTATTACCGAAGTTTAGGTGTAGGCTTGGCAAAAGCCCAAGGATTGATTCAGGAAACCGCATTATTACCACTCGATAAAATTAAAATAGACAATCTAAAAGATGTTATTATTAATCCTGACAACTTATCTACAGCCAAACACTTGATTAGCAACAATGTGTCGATAGCGTATGGAATAATGTTTGGTATTTGCGCATTTTCATATTTAATTGCATGGTCATTGATGAAGTTATTAGTTCCAAAACATAAACCGATAACAGATTTATAATTTAATGATTAACGATAAAAGATGTAGGGAAAACTATTTTTTCTCTACATTTTTTTACATAATAGCAAATTCATATTAAAATTTGACTTTAAAACTAGTTGAATATTACTGAAAAAATACTACCTTTGCAGCACTTTTTTGCAAAAGAAAGTGTGATGGGAAATTAAGCGACTAATCAC
>CAZEEB010000262.1:0-2864 GCA_964511245.1 uncultured Paludibacter sp. | reverse complement strand
CATAAATACATATAGAGCAAAGAAAATAAAGGAAGAGAATTGATATTTGTTTCATAAAAGTTTTGTATTAACGGTTTGTATATGAACTTAAAAGCTCCTCCTCGTCTCAGGCGACGAGGAGGAAAAAGTTTTACAGCTTTACTGTTACAAAATAAGGGAGATGGTCGGACGTTTTTTTATTAATTTTCCAAAGTTCAAAAGGAAAAATAGGTATACCTTCTGAAATTATATTGTATTCAGTTGAATTTGGTTTATATCCAATTATCAAATCTATAAGTGTAATAGGGATATCACTTGGAGCTGTTTTATCACCAATTTTATTAAGGAATACAAAGCCATTTTCTACAAATTTTGCTAAAGGTAGCACTTTAGGTTCTTCATTCAAATCACAATTAAAATCACCACCTATATATACAGGCTTATTGACATTTTTAGCAAAAGCTATGATTGATTGAGTTATTTTTTCATATTCACCATGATAATGAGTAGATATAAAATAAAAATTGGGAAATTCTGCAACCATAAATGGACTTACCTCAGGTACAGTTTTTAAAACATATTTACTAATTATTGGTGTGCCCAACGAAGGTCTCCAGAGTATTCCAATTCCATAATTTGTGAGATTAGTGGATGGTAGTATAGAAAAAGATTCAGTTAAACAGGTATCACCATTAAGCCCAGTTTCACGTTTAAGAATATCAAAGTTTAGGTGTCGTGTATTCTCAATTTCTTGAAAAGCAACCACATCAGGATTTGTGTTAGCAATTATTCTGGAGAGATTGTAAATACGCGTATTTTGCAAGTCATAACCAAAGTCATAATCATCCCTTTTTAGATTATAGGTCATAAAAGTTATATTTCCGGGTATTGTCTGGTCGGGATTAGGTACAATATTACCAATTTGTGTACTTAAACTAGGATAAAACGAAATAAGATTGCTTTTAAATCCGGCAATTGTGTAAGTACACAATGATTTTTCAAGGTTTTGATACGAACAGCCAAGATTATGTAGGTCACGAAACATGGTTACATAAGGTTTTAAATATTGGCTATTTGTTTCAGAGTAACCTGTTATGCCAAACCGGCTTAATAATTCATCATTTCTATAATTTGCCCATCCTTCTGTCAAAGTAATTTGTTGCGAACAATCTCCAGTTGTTTTGTGTGTAATACCGAAACAATCATACAAACCCTTTGAATTATCACTTTTAATTTGATCTTGCACAGCATACCAATATGAGGAAGCCCATGTTGTTCCAAAAAGAGACAACATTTTATTTATTTGGCTTGCATTTGTAAATTTATGTAAGGTGAATCCAATTATTTTAGAATAATCATTATAGGTATTTTGATAATGGAGAACCATATCAGGATTACCACCACCTGCAATATTTTGTCTCAATAAATCTTCACAATATTGATAGTCCGAATTATTAAATGAGATAATATTCAGACTTGTAGCTGGTAAACTAATACCGTCAGTTCTTGCATTATTCAAATAATTATTGATGGCTAAATGTTGAACACTTTCACCCCAGAAATAGCTGGAAGTATTAAATGTATAATCATATCTACTGGGATCATGTACTCCAATACTAAAACCTGTTGTCCATAATGGAATACCTGTAGTCACATAATCACATAATCGCCAAAAATTGCTACCGTTTATTCCATCGAAATATATAAAATATTCGATATTCGGGAAAATAACATCTTGTCCGAATTGGTTAGTGAAGTAGAATCGACCGTTGGCATCGGTACGGGTTTCATAAGATGTAAAATATCGAGCCACTCTTACCCGAATACCAGCAAGCGGTTTATCACCGTTAGGTGTTGTAACTTTTATATAACCATCCGGATTATACACATAACCAAATAATCCCGGTTTTTTGGTTTCATATTTTGGCATTCCTGCCGGAGCATTTTGTGTCGTAGGTTTATTTAATTTATCGCCATTACCCGTTAAAATAAACGATGTGACCTCCAGATTTTTTAAAATATCTGTATAGTTGGTAGTATTAGCTATGTTTGATTTTAATTGCTGCACACCTTTTATAGTTGAAGACGATTCCTGTTGATTATAATATGTGCTATGTTCAGGTATAAACAACTTCTCAATTTCTTCATATTGAATACCATTATGTGGCTGATAGCCGGTTGGAACAACTACATACAACCAAGTATATTCACCTGTTACTGTAGGATCTTTGTAATAATCCCCTGTTTGGGTCTTTTCATAATCGAGAGGATAATCAAATATAATTAATGTAGTATCTGTCATTAATTTTACAAACTGCTCACGATTAGCAGGTAAATATCGCACATATAAGTCGGTAGGTTCGATATTCATGTCTTCAAGTATTGCACTTGGTGCCTTCATACTTGTATTCTGTTGAGCTGAATGTTTTTTAATTGTATCTAAAGCAGCTTGCATATTCTTAACAGAATAGGGATTGTTTAGTTTTTCACCTAATATTACTGGTCGTCGTTGACGATTTGCATCGTCTGTGATTTTAGAGGCATCTGGTTGTTGTGCTATACTGTTGCTAATATCATTTTTATCGCACGAAGTTAATGCAAACGCTATAAGCGCAAAGATATAATATATTTTTTTCATAAAGTTATTTTTTTATTTATATAGTTGTTAATTTTTAGTTGTGTTTTCTACGACCAGCAAGTACTAAAACATTTCTCATGTTTATTTGTATTTTTTTCTGGTTTCTTTTGTGGTTTTGTGGTCTCCAGCTGGGGCATATTTGTAATACACTCCTTTGTTTTCTTGCAGTATTTTAGGTTTTTATCACTACTTTGTATTGGCCAGCTGGCGCGGTGTGTCTTCGAGTCACTTCGGAGTGTCTTTTAGT
>CAZEEB010000261.1:0-2879 GCA_964511245.1 uncultured Paludibacter sp. | reverse complement strand
TGGCAATTCCTGAAATTGGATAAACTGAAGTGTATGGGAAACGAACCCGACCATCAGATAGGGTAATTAAACCAGTTGATGGCAACGCAATGTTTTGAAAAACAGAAGCATTGATATTGCTAATATAAGTTCCTTCAGCGGTAATAGTCCATCCAAATAATTTTTTATCAACAGCTAAAGTAGATTTCCAAACTTGTGGAAATTTATAATTCGGATCGGTAACATTAATACTGTACGATGAACTTAATGCAGCCGAAGTAGTTGGTCTGTATTTATTTACATCCGGTGAAAATATATAGCCTGTTCCATTCGATATTGATCCGAATAAAGCCATTCCACTGTTTGATGCCTGATTAGAAATCCAAACAAATGGTGGTGGTCCCTGAAATAAACCGGTTCCTCCACGAACTTGTAAAGTCTGATCTTTTAATACGTCCCAGTTAAATCCTAAACGTGGTGAAATTTGAATGGCTGCATAAGGAGCTAAACCGGTATTTGCATGTGTTCCATTGTAAAAACGAGATAGTGTATCAACTACCGGATTGTATAAAAATGTATTATAGAATTTAGTATAATCGAAACGAATTCCATAAGTCAACGTAAAATTATCTTTGATTTTCCATTTATCCTGAGCAAAAACACTTAATTCCAGGTCTTTTGGACCAACTAAGGGGAAGTCGCCACCACCCAGGGTATAGGATAAATCATATCGGGCAGCAGGTTTTGTGCCATTTGCCGAAGCGTAAAAATCGGATAAACTGTTAAATCGATATACACCTTCGAAAGCCGGCGAAAATCCATTTAAATATGTTTTATATGAATTCTGAGTTCCTAAGGTAATTTCATGAGCACCGGCATATATATTCAAAACATCATTGAATTGAATTACATCCGTGTTTAATTTATTTCCATAAGTATATTGTTCATATCCAAACGAAGTAAAGGGTTGACCGTTACCATCCAATATATCTACCAATGGAAACTCTTGTGAAGATAAAGATTTTCGGAAATCACGTAACATGGTGTAGCCAACCTGAACTTTATTATTTACAGTATTTGAAAATCGGGTATTTAATTCTGCAATAAAAATATCAGCATTGTTATTAATTTGGTAGCCTGCACCATAAAATGGCATGGCATATTGCCCCGGAGTTCTGCCGTAAGTAGTATTTGAAGAGCCACTATTGGAAGGTTGAATTTGATTGGATGACCGTAATAGATTGTATTTGAATGAAAAGGTGTTTTTTTCATCGATATTCCAATCAATTTTTACGGTTAGTCGCTTAGATTCAGCGGTATAAGAGTATCCCTGATAGTTTCCGGGATCATAACCATACTTCGTTTTCAAAAAATTGGCAAGCGAATCCAGTTTGTTTTGATTTGCATTTGAAAAATTAATTCCATTTGGAGCATTGGTGGCATTGCTTGCTTGCCACGAAGTTCCGGGGGAAACTTTATTTTCAGTTTCACCGTTTATAAAGAAAAATAATTTGTTTTTAATAATGGCACCACCAGCCGTAAAACCAAATAAATTGTAGTTGAAATCTTGTTTAGCCAACGATACATCGCCTACTTTGTAACTTTGAAGGTCTTTACTTTTTACGTAATCGTATACAGACCCAAATACCTGATTTTTACCACTTCTGGTTACAGTGTTAATTCCAGCACCGTTAAAACCACCATATTTAACATCGTAAGGAGAAACATTCACCTGTATTTGTTCAATGGCATCCAATGAAATTGGTTGAGCACCGGTTTGACCGCCTATTGCATCCGATAATCCAAATGAATTATTGAAGTTTGCACCGTCAATGGTCAGATTGTTTAACTGTGAACTTATACCACCAAAAGATGAGTTATTTTGCGATGGCACTAATTTTATCATGTCTTTCCATGATCTGGATACACTTGGCAATAATTCGATAGTTGATCTCGAAATAATTTCCTGAGAACCTGTTCTACTCGAATTAAATACTTTACTATTACTTGCTTTAACTGTTACTTCGCCTAATTTTGTACTAGCCGACTCGAGCAATTGAAAATCTTGTTTGTGTGTCTGACCTAAATTTAACATAATTTCGGAAATGCTTTTAGAGCTATAACCAACAAAACTTGCTGTAATAATGTAAGGTCCACCAATTTTTAAGTTGGGTAAATTATAACGACCATCTTTACGAGTTGTCGTTAAATACTGAGTTCCGGTTGGAACATGAATTGCCGTAATGTTAACATTTGGCAACGAAGAATTTGCATCCGTAACTATTCCTGAAATCTCAGACGTTGTTTCTTGTGCAAAACCAACAAGTGAAAATGATAATAACAACATTATCATTATTTCTTTCATTTTTTTCATACTTTTTACTTTTAAATTTTTAAATACATTTTTTTTTGTAATAATTGCAAAAATATAGTATTTAGTATTATCAAATGTTTCAATTGTATGAATTATGTAAAGGGCTATTTAAAAAAAACAAAAAAATAGAACTGATTAATTTTCAATATTTATGTAATTTTTAATCTAAATTACGTTCTATTGTATTGGATATCAAAGCGAATGAATTTTAAAATGTTAAATTATAATAGTCAGTATATTGCATTTTAATTTTTGTAGCAAACTTCTGAATTTTAAGAAATATATTACAAAAATGCTTCAAAATAGATATTAGACATAGTTTAACTTTGGTCAAAATAAGATTTTTCACATTAGAATAATGATAATACTTTTCCAAGCCCAATGTAGCTAAGCTTAATAAAAGCAGAAAGAATGCTTAAAAAATGAAAAATCAGATTTATATAAAAAACACTATCTTTGTAATCCGTTTTTAAAAATCTATTTTAATGAGTAAAACCGATAAATTTATGCGCAAAGCAATCGCTTT
>CAZEEB010000260.1:0-2900 GCA_964511245.1 uncultured Paludibacter sp. | reverse complement strand
CATGATAAAATTAGATTATAGAAAAATACTGTAATTTAATTTGTACAACGCAAAACAAAAATTATGGCAACTATAAAAGCGTTTTTTTTTGAACAACCCAAAAAGGGAATATAGTATGTAGTGTGCGTTTTAGATTGACTGATGGGAGGGGTGTACAATTATTTGCAACAAGTAATCTGAAAGTGAATTTAAACGATTGGGATGCGAAAAATGAAAAAATAAAGGCAAAGGTAATTTACAATAACAGTAAGCGTAAAGATTTTGATAATAGTATATTGGAGCACAAACAATTTATACTCACGAATTATGCAAAAGCCGGAGTAAATCTATCTACTGATTGGCTTGAAAAACTTCTTGATAAGAAGTATTATCCGGAAAAATACATTGATATGACAGTTGATACCTTTTTCATGCTATTTAAAGAGTTTATTGAACAACATGAAATGTCTTCACAACGCAGAAGGCACTTTTATGTAGTATATAGAAACCTGTTTCGCTTTGAGAAATTTTATAATAAAACGCTTAATGTTGACACTTTTGATATTAATACATTGGTTGAATACAAGAAATAGCGTCAAACCCAAGATGGATGATTCATATTTGCTGTTTTAGTACTTTAAGAGTCTGATTAGTGGGTGGACTTGCCAAACGTAAATGGCTAATCCACCTTTATTTTTTCTCTGGGCTAATAGCCGATATTATAATAAAATGAAATGAAGAACCAGAGACAGCTCATTTAAAATGTATCGAAAAAGCTTTCACTTTGAAAACAAAAGACAATCTTTACAGAGCATTGGAAATGAAAAATGACAGTCTGACAAGTCTGTTAACTGAATTCTCAATGTTTTATTCCTCTGTAATCCCATTTTTCAAGTTCGACATACTCGAATCATATTCTACTAATGTCTTGTTTTTCTAATTTTCTAATTTAGCAGTTTTAATTATTAATAAATTCCAGTTATGAATTAATTAGTTGAATATTTTTCCAATACTTTTTCGATAACACCGACATAATAAAAGGGCACATTTATCAATTTAAACTCTTTTCCATTCGGAGTTTTCACCATATCAACCGATAGTGGCTGTGACCAGATTCTGACAGCAATATTATGTGAGGTTTGATCCATGAAAAAATGTAACGATCGCAAATGAGCATTATGTCCTGATTTTACTTCAACAGGTATAATTTTTCCATCAAAAGACAAAATAAAATCAACTTCTGCATCAGAACCTTCCTTATCACGTCGCCAGAAGTTTCGTTTTGCCGAAACTTGAGTACTTAGCGTAAGTAATTCCTGTGCTACTATATGTTCCGCAATTTTTCCTCTCCATGCATCTTGTATATTTTGCACCGAAAAAACTTCTTGTTGAATTTTTGCTCCGAAATTTACCAAACCAGTATCAAGCCAAATTAATTTGGCTTTCTTTCTGAAATCGGAAAGTATAGGCAATTTAGTTTCAGATGTAGGGTACACAAGTTCGAGCAATAACGCTTTTTCAATTGTGCGAAAAGCTGTGCCCATTTCACGGGATTTAAAATTACTGCCACCAAACTTTTCAAAACTGATTGTTTCAGCTGCATACGCCCAACCTACTTGCAAAATATGACGGATAACTTTTGCTGTAGTATCATTTGCTGCATATTTTTCGGCATCTTCTTTGTACGATTCTAACAAAGATTCATAAATTGGTGCTACAGACAAGATATCTCTGTTTTCGGCATACTGAACAATTGCTGCGGGCATACCACCTACCAAAGCATAATTATTAAATCGTTGTATAACCCGTTCATGTACCGGGTCTGCTTGTAATGATAGTATTAAATCCGCATCAAATGTTTCGCCAATTCCATTCATGAATTCTAAAAAACTGCAGGGTCGCATTGCCATATATTCAACCCTGCCGACAGGAAACGAGATGTGTTGGGTGTTGAGCAAACTTTCTAATAATGAACCGGCTGCAATTACATGTATATGATTTGCCTCTTCGTAAAAGTAACGTAACATGGCAATCGCTTTGGGCGAATTTTGTATTTCATCTATAAAAAGCAGGGTTGGTAGTTTCTCTACTCTTTTCTCATTATGTAAATGAATGGCAACAATCAGTTCGTTGACATTCTCATATCTTTCGAAAAGGGTTTTGTCGGTATCTTTTTCGAGATTTAGTTTCAGAAAAACGTCATATTCCTTTGCAAATTCATTTACAATAGTGGTTTTTCCTACCTGACGAGCACCACGCAAAATCAACGGTTTACGACTGTTGCGCAATCTCCACTTCCGTAATTCTGTAATTATCTGTCTTTCAATCATGTTGTAACATTTTTATTTGCAAAGATACACATTTGTAACAAACAGACGCCAAATAAATGATTTATTTGTAATAAACAGACGGTATATAATCATGTATCTTGTACCAACCAGACGGCAAATTAATCATAAAACAGGTGATTTTATACTTTTATTGGTAATATAGAAATCCTATTGTACAACTTCTGTTCCACAAATTTGATTTCTAAAAAGACAATCAACCATTTCATATAACAACATAGGATAACAGGATATGGCGATAATAAGGGAAGGAAGGTGCGGAGGTAATATATCATCTGCCCGAAACACGACTTCCTATTTCAATTGTATTAAGAATGAAGAGAAGGATAAACTGGTTGTATTTGTTGTATCTTTAAACTCTTTTCTTGATATAATCAAACTAATTGGAAATTCTGATGTATAATTAATGAGTAGGATATTAAATAACAGAGCTTTGAAAATAATATGTTGTGCAAATGTTGTGCAAGCAACAAAAAGAAAACCATAACTGACTGAATATCAATTATGGTTTTTCTTTATACGTACCCGAAGCGGGACTTGAACCCGCACAGCCGTGAAGCCAAAGGATTTTAA
>CAZEEB010000259.1:0-2917 GCA_964511245.1 uncultured Paludibacter sp. | reverse complement strand
ACCAAAATAGACGAAAAACAAATCAAAGAAATAGCCGACGCAATGGTGTCAACAGGTCTTAAAGATGCCGGTTATATTTACTTGAATCTCGATGATTGCTGGATGGCAAAAGTTCGTGATAAGGATGGTCGCTTGCAATCAGACTCCGTCCGGTTTCCAAGTGGAATGAAAGCACTTGCAGATTATGTGCATTCCAAAGGTCTGAAATTTGGTATATATACGGCCGCAGGAAACTGCACTTGTGCCAAAGGAGATTACCCTGCTTCGTGGGGAAACGAGGAACTGGATATACAAACTTTTGCATCCTGGGGAGTTGATTATGTGAAAGTTGACCGATGCAAAGTGCCAAAGGGTTTTAATGAGGTAAAGATTCAACAATATGCACTTTTTTCTAAAGCCATCTCAAAGTACGGAAGACCAATAATTTACAGTGTCTGTTGCCCCGGTATTGATGCTTGTGAATGGGCACCCAAATTCGCTCAACTTTGGCGTACAAATACGGATATAGGTCCATTTTGGTACACACCTGCTCACAAAAAAGGACAATGGACTCATATTGGAATTGATGAAATTCTTGATATCAATGCCGATTTACGGAAATATGCTGCACCTGGAAGTTGGAATGACCCCGATATGTTGCAGGTTGGAAATGGCAATCTTACTCCTGCCGAAAACCGTGCCCATTTTTCAATGTGGGCGATGTTGGCAGCTCCACTTATTGCCGGAAATGACTTGCGTAGTATGAAAGAAACTACCAAAGAGATCCTGACAAATAAAATGGTTATTAGTGTCAATCAGGATTCTCTCGGCATTCAGGCCTTGAAATACAAAACCATTGACAGCATTGATGTTTGGGTAAAACCCTTGCTGCACAAAAAATGGGCTGTTTGTTTTCTTAACAGGGCAAAAACAACCAAAGTGTTGAAATATAACTGGAAAGAGAATATTATTTATGATGATTTATCGAAAAGAAGTCTTAATACCCGAAAAACGGAATATTTGCTTACCGATGTGTGGACAAAGAAACAATCGGGAACTACTAAAAATAGCCTCAATGCCGAACTTGTTTCGCATGATGTGCTGATGTTAGTGTTGAAAGAAAAATAGAGATATCTCAGTAAAAACAATAAAAAAATATTTGCTTGCAATACAAAATAAATTACATTGAATTGCTTTAACATGAAACGAAATCGCTTTTTAATTATTGCTTGCCTGTTTTTTACAGTCGTTGTTACTGCCAAAAACTACTATATTGCCATATCCGGTAATGATTCCAACACTGGAATATCGACTTCTTCACCCTGGAAAAGCATTGACAAAATGAATGAGATGATGGGTCGTTTTGTTTCGGGTGATAGTATTTTGTTCAACAGAGGCGATGTGTTTTATGGTTGTGTAAATGTAACCTGCTCGGGTGCATTGCCATCAAAGCCAATCATTTTTTCCGGCTATGGTAGGGCGGCCACTGTGCCTTTTATAACAGGTTCATTGCCGATAAAAAATTGGGTGCTTCTGAAAAATAACATTTGGCGTGCATACTTTAATAATCATTCAAACTATATCTCTAAAATATTGACAATAAATGGAATACCACAGGAAATAGGTCGCTATCCGAATAGATTGACGCTTAACGACGGGAACGGAATGAATGGTTGGGGGGAGATTAGCAGTAGAGTTGGTGATTCAATTTTGGTGGATAAGAGTTTGACGAATACTCCTAACTTCACGGGGGCTATGGTGGTTTTTAAGCGTAATTTTTATGTAATGGACCGTTATCCAAATATTCTGCACAACGGTACTAAAATTTATTCCAGAACTCATACAGACTTGGATTTAGGGTCAGGCTATATTCTTATCAATCACATAAATACATTAGACACGCAGGGTGAATGGTGTCATGACATTGCCAAAGACAGTATTTATTTATACAGCACCACCAATCCCAATACAATGTCTATTCGGGCAGTAGATTTAAACAGAATACTTATGGCGGATAGAATTAAGAATATCGTTTTCTCAAAACTGGGATTCAGCGAATCGAATGACACTGTATCAGAAACTTTTATCAATAAAGCCGGAGTTTGTTTTGTGAGTCCTCAAAATGTAACTATGGATCAATGTGTGTTCCGTAATCACGGTGGCAGAGTTTTATGTGTGAGCAATGCCCGCGGATCTGGTTTCACCGTTTCAAATTCTTATTTCGAACAAAATAATGGAGCCTCAATTAGGGCGCAATTGGGCTCAAATTACCTGATTAAAAATAATACAATCAAGCGATGTGCATTGTTTGGGACTTTAAGAGATCATGATGACGAAGGAATAATTATTTCGACGTTATCCAATGCTACGGTTACCGGAAATTTAATTGATTCTGTAGGACACAATGGAATGCATGCTTATGCTACGATTAATTCTACAATCAACAAAAATATTATCAAGAATTATAATCTGATTCTTGGCGATGGTGGAGGTATCTATACCCATTTTAAACATACTGCATTGGATATTTCACAAAATATCATATCCGATGGTGGTGATGGCAATGAAGGCACACCTCAACCCAGAAGAATAAAAACCAGATCAATTTATTTTGATGGTCATTCTGATGGAATGGATTGTCATGATAATACGCTTTTTAATTCGGGAGATGCCGGTATTTTTCTCCAGACCGACACCAAAAATGTGAAGATTTATCGAAATACCATATTTGATTGTGATTATAATATGTATGGAATTTCAAAAACAAATGTATCGCGTGACACTACACTTCATACATGGGACAGTATTTATAACAACATTATTGTAAATAAAAATACAGGATACTGCATAAGAAATAAAAAAATCAATCAATTAATAGGATACGTTGACTACAATTATTATTGTATGCCTTATCAAAAACAACCGCTTTTTTTGAAGC
>CAZEEB010000258.1:0-2921 GCA_964511245.1 uncultured Paludibacter sp. | reverse complement strand
CTGATGAACGTGATGTTTATGGTAAAAGGTCAGCCACGCTGGGGAATGATTGACAAAAACAGCTGGGATATGATTTTGGGTAAAGCCGGAAAACTTCCGGGAACGCTTGATCCTGAGATTATTGCATTGGCAGAAAAAAATAAGTTTGAATTCTTTGAAGGTAATCCACAAGATAATTATCCAAATGAGTTGGATAAATTCATTGCCGAAATGAAAGAAAAAGGGTGGGACAGAGGCGTGGATGATGAGGAACTGTTTGAATTTGCAATGCACGGAAAACAATATGTTGATTATAAATCGGGCGAAGCCAAAAAACGTTTTGAAAAAGAGTTGGAAACCGCTATCAAAGAAAAATACGAAGGTGGAAATGTTCAAATACCCGATTTACGTGCCATGAAATATCCGAATGCCGAACCTGTTGTATCAAATGCCACCGGACGTGTAATTTGGGAGCTTGATTTCAACGAAGGTTCTATAGAGCCAATTCATGGAAAACAATACAAGGAGTTTGACACCCTTTGTACTATACAAACCAATTACGGACTTGAGCATATTGGTAGCTTTTGCGATGGCAGAATAGTAGGAATTGAAAAAAAGCAGGGCGAGATTGTACGTAAAGGTGAAGTGCTGGCTTATATTGAGAAAAACTAAGAAAGTGAAATTTTTTTAAAAAAATTGCCTCCAATTTTTGTTGGAGGCAATTTTTATTTAAGGATTAATTAAAAATACTTGATTTCGTTGCCTTCAATTGAACTCAAAAGATTATTTGCCAATCGGCTGGCACCTATTCTAAACATACTGTTATTGAGCCATTCATCGCCTAAAATTGATTTTACGAGTGTGTAATGTTTTACGGCATCTTCGGTAGTTACAATAGCACCGGCTGGCTTATAACTTATTTTCAATCCGGTTTTTTCGAACCATTCTTTTATCGCATGGCACATTACATAGGTAGCTTCAAGAGTGGCTGCAACTGGAATTTTTCCGGTTGAAGTTTTAATAAAATCAGCTCCCGATGCCATGGCTAATATGGATGCTTTTTTGATGTTTGATGCTGAAATCAATGCTCCTGTTTCGAGTATCACTTTTAAATGGGCATGGCGGCATGCTGCTTTAATTTCAGATAGCTCTTCATAAACTTCTTCAAGTTTTCCTTCCAAAAATTTTCCAATGGAAATAACCACATCAATTTCAGTTGCACCTTCCATTACAGCCATGGCAGTTTCGGCCACTTTTATTTCAATAAAAGTTTGTGAAGCCGGAAATCCAGCCGCCACAGAAGCAATTCCTATATTTTCAGTCAAATGTTTTTTCACTACCGGTACCAAGGAGGGATAAACACAAATGGCTGCAACATTGTGTAAGTGTGGAAATGATGCACTGAAGTTATTGACTTTTTGAACCATTGTTATGATTTCAGCATCGGTATCTGTAGCATTCAACGATGTTAAATCAATAAAATTCAAACATTGTTTGAATACAGCTGTGTTGTTATTCTCGGCTAATTTTTCAGTTAATATTTTTTCGATATCTTGTTTTACCACATCATCGTTTAAGTTGCAATTGTATTGCTTAAAAAGGATTTCAATTTTGCTCATATTTTTATTGAGTTGCTCTGTTTATAGGGCTATAAGTGAATTCAGTTTTTATTTTTAATTAATTTATCATTGTCGAAATGTCGGGTCTTGTCCCGTTTCGTTTTTTTTTGCATATTTTTCTCAAATGCATCAGTAAGGTCAACGCCAGTCTGGTTAGCCATACAAATTAACACCCAAAGCACATCGGCCATCTCGTCAGCCAGATTGCCTTTTTCGTCAGATTTTTTAAAAGATTGTTCGCCATAGGTACGTGAAACTACACGCGCCAACTCACCAACTTCCTCGGTAAGAATTGCCATATTGGTTAATTCTCCGTAATACCTTACGCCATAAGTTTTAATCCAATTATCTACTTGATTTTGAGCATTTTTTATTGTCATATTAATCTTCGTTAAGTCGGGCTATGATGGTTTCGTTACCGGTTGTAGAATCGCCTACTTGTACAAATATCTCAGTTCCAACTGGAAAAAACAAATCCACTCGTGAACCAAATTTTATAAAACCTAAATGTTCATTCAAATGGCATTTTTTACCGGCATGAGCATAGGTTACAATTCTTCGTGCTAGTGCTCCTGCTATCTGTCTAACCAAAATTTGTGTTTTGCTTTCAGATTCGAGTACAACTGTGGAACGTTCATTTTCATGGCTTGACTTAGGCAGAAATGCCGCCATGTGCCTACCACTGTGATGAACTGATTTCAGTACAGTACCTTTTATCGGATACCAATTGGCATGAACATTGAATACTGACATGAAAATTGAAACTTGTATGCGTTTGTCAGCAAAATACTCCAATTCGTCGGTTTGCTCCACTACTACCACTGTCCCATCGGCAGGGGCTACAACCAAACTTGGATCGTCGATATATACTTTTCGTGGAGGGTTGCGAAAAAAATATGCAAAGAAAAACAATAATAAAGATGAAATTATAATATTTAATATTGGCAACAACCCAAATGGGAAATGGGTATAAATGTATAAATTAATGAAAAGGAGTATTAATACCAGGGAAGCAAGGATAAAACGACCTTCTTTGTGAATTCTAACGTATCTCATTTGATTTTACTTTTCTATTGCGTATCAATCCAAGGTTAATACTTGGGTTATTAATTTTATTGTGAAACAAAAGTAAAGAAAAAGTATCAGTGTTGCAAGCGAACATTATAAACTTTTCTATTCCATCGGAATTGACTAACTTTGCAATTTTATTTTTTAAACTATAATTTTACAGAAAACCCAAAAACACAGATAACTTTTTATGGATTTATCTCTTCTTACAGCCATTTCACCAATTGACGGCAGGTATCGAACTAAAACTGAACA
>CAZEEB010000257.1:0-2927 GCA_964511245.1 uncultured Paludibacter sp. | reverse complement strand
ATTCTGATTGTAGATAATCGTTCCAATTTGTACAGCAGTTATTTGTGGACATTTTCGGATGGTACAGCTTTGCCTTCGACCATTGTACATGATCGTCAGTTCCTTGTGTTGCCTCCGAACAATATGACTGCCACGTATATGGTAAACATTACCGATAGCAATTCTTGTACAATAAAATCGTCAGTGCAAAATGTAGTACTTAAAACCATTGCTGCCAAAGCTTATCCAACCCTGAATAACGGTAACTTTAGGGTAAGTTTGACCGATGCTCAGGATGGCAAGTTGATTGTGCAGATTTTTAGTCTAAGCGGTGTTTTAGAGAGGGTTTATACTTTCGATAATGTATCGTCCGAACTTGAATATCAAATAAATGCTGCAGGACTTAAAACAGGTTCATATACGGTAGAAATCTCGTTGGGTGATTATGTACAAACTCAAAAAATGATCATTCAATAAAGTTTAAAGGGAAAGTTGCAGGAACGAGTTGAACTCGTTCCTGCAAAATCACCCAAAACAAGATATTTACCACTATAAACACTTCAACAAAATAAAAACATGAAACGTATAAAATTTAATATAGTATCGATATTTCTGCTTATTCTGTTTGCCGGCAGCAGTGTGGCACAAGACACGCATCAATTAGCTACGGATTGTTCGCCATGGTCGTACCGATTGTTTGTATCGCCTTTGATTACTAACTTAACCAGCGATCAGTTTAAGGCAGAAGAAAAATCCGGACTGGGTTTTAATCTTGGAGGCGATGTTGTCTACACCTTTTACAAGAAAGACAAACTAAGCCTGAATGCTTCACTCGGGCTGGGTGTCACTAATTACAAAGCAAGCCGTCAGGCTGATTATAAAAACCAGCTTTTGACTTCGGAGTATGAACAGACACTTAACACGATGCAAAGCTACTATCTGACTGAAACACTGAATGGAATTAATGAAAGTCAACATATTACTTTCCTTGATATTCCCGTAAAAGTGGGAATTGATTATGCCTTTTCTCAGAAATGGGCTGGATATGCAACGGTTGGTTTAGCTTACGGAATTAATCTGGGGGGTACTTATAGCAGCACAGCTACACTGACCCGTACCGGTTTTTATCCCGATTACAATGCATTATTACATGACATAGATGTGGCTGGTTCGCCATACTATTATCCAACCAACAAAGCCGTTTCGGGAAGTGGAAAAATCAACGGTCAATCCAATTTAGGATTAGAAGCATCATTGGGAGCAAAGTACAAGCTGAATCCCACGATGTCGCTTTACGGTGGTGTGAAATGGATGAATGGTCTACAAAATGTAAAAACAAACCCTGCTGCTACTATTCTGGCAAATTCGGCAACCACGTTGAATACGCTTGCCAGCCGGAATGATATTGTTAAATCACGTGCTTTAGGATTGGAACTTGGGGTTCAGATTAATTTTGGCAACTGTTCGGCGGCGGCTAAAACTATTAAGATTTCAGGGAAAGTGTCTGTTGCTAATACATCAACTCCGTTAGTTTCAACCGTAACTATTAAGAGTAATGGAAAAGTGATTCAAACTGTTCAGACTGATCAAAATGGCAAATACAGCGTAACACTTCCTGCCGGACAAGTTTATGACACCGAAATTTCAGCTCCGGGTTATACTACTCAACTTCAGATACTGGATTTGCAGAATGCTGTAAAACCAATTGTGAAAGATATTGAACTGAGCGAAACACCTAAAACAGTTTCAATATCAGACAAAATTACCGATGCCAAAACATCTGCTCCTGTAAAAGCCAAAATGGTGATTAAGAGTGGTGGAGAAGTAGTGAAAACGATAGATACTGACGCAAACGGGCAATTCAATATGGATCTACCAATAGGGAAAGTTTATGATGTAGAAATTTCGGCACCGGATTATGTTGTTCAAAACACAACTATTGATTTAATGAGAGATGCCAAAGCTGTTCTTAAAGATGTTACGTTGATGCCGTTAAAACAAAATATAGTATTTGTAAGTAAAATCACAGATAATAAATCGGCTGCACCTGTAAAAGCTACGATGACAGTAAAATTGAACGGTCAGGTGGTAAAAAAGGTAGAAACAGATAGTAACGGGCTGTTTAATCTGGAATTACCCAACGGGAAAGTGTATGATATTGAAATATCTGCTACGGGCTATGCGCCACAATATCAAAAAGTTGAAATCACTGGCAATAGGAATGATATTCAGAAAGATTTCGCATTGATGCCCGAGATTCAGGGAGTACAATTATTGACAAAAGTAGTAGATTCCAAAAAATCTGCTCCTTTAGCAGCCATAATGGTAGTGAAAAGCAATGATAATGTGATTAAAACGGTAAAAGCCGATATGAATGGACAGATTAAAGTGGATGTTCCAGAGGGAAAATTGTATGAAATTGAAGTTACTGCCCCAGGTTATGTGCCACAACATCAAATTGTAGACTTGACCAATGTACCACGTGGTGTGAAGAATGAAATCAGGCTTAATCCGATTGTAAAAATTGAAAAAGGATTGGTATTGAAATTCAAAAACGTGAATTTCAATACCGGAACATCACTATTGAATCATCTATCATTTGTAACCCTGAATATGGTTTCCAATATTTTGAATGAAAATCCGAAATTAAAGATTGAGATATCCGGTCATACCGACAATGTAGGTAGACCAGCTAAAAACCTGAAATTATCGAATGATCGTGCTTGGGTGGTTATGAAATATCTGATTAGAAAGGGAGCAAATCCGTCTCAAATAAAATCGTTGGGATTAGGTGAGACCAAACCGTTAGTAAGCAATAAAACCGTTGCAGGTAAGGCTGAAAATAGACGGATTGAATTTAAAGTAGTGGATATGTAATAACAGCTTTGTTAAAGTTAGAAAAAACGGAGTTTGCTAACTAAGGCAAACTCCGTTTTAATTTTGATACC
>CAZEEB010000256.1:0-2959 GCA_964511245.1 uncultured Paludibacter sp. | reverse complement strand
ACTGATTTTAATTTAGCACGCTCATCTGCCAAAGATGTTTATAAATACATTCTGAATGATATGATGGCGGCAGATTCATTGGTAAAAAAAACAATATTAGGGAAGCAGACGCCATCAATTGTAAGTCAAACTGCAGTTCAATCTATGATTACCCGGGTATGTTTATCCATGGCAGGAAATCCGGTAAACGATTTTTCAAAATATCAAGATGCACTTACCTGGGCTCAAAAAGTAATCAATTCAGGTTCACATGATTTGAATGTTATAGGAGTTCCTTCACTCGATATATCTAAATTTCCGGGAGCAACTGCCACACCGGCATACAGCAGAGTTTTTATCAATAATATGCAAAATAATATTAACGATAAAAACGTGGCAGAGGATATTTTTGAAGCGGCATTTTTATCTAAATCAAATACTTCACAATTTTATACTTATAGCGGTTCAGGATATCCGGTTGTACAACAATTAGGTGCAACCATGGGTGTTACCTGTCCCGATGGTACTGAAAAATCAATTGTCGGATATTCAGATGGTACTTACAAAGCCTTTCCAAAGCTGTATAAATTGTATGGATTGGGTGATACGCGTCGTGATTGGGCGTTGGCACCATATACCTATAAATCAACTGGTTCGGCAGTACGTACAAACTTTATCACAGTTACGTTTAGCGGTGGCGGCGGAACCGGTGCAACAGCCTCAGCAAGCTGTGCCACAGGAGTGATAACCCAAATTAATATAGATAATCCGGGTATCGGATATACCACAGCCCCTACGGTTACCATTAGCGGTTCATCAGGTTCAGGAGCTAAGGCAACTGCCACTGTTTCCGGAGGAATGGTGACTGCCATCAACGTATCGGTAGGTGGAACTGGCTATCCAACTGCTTACGACCGTCCGGTAGGGAAATGGAGACGCGAATATGAAATAAATTTGCCATATACCAGACAACAAAAATTCACATCATGCAATTTCCCAATTATACGCTATGCCGATGTGCTCTTAATGGCGGCCGAAGCCGATTTAATGATTAATGGTGGTACTCCAAGCGCTCAGGCTGTTGAGTATTATAACCAAGTTCGTCGACGTGCCTATGGTTCAACAACCTATAAAACTGCTATGCCAGGTGTTGATGTTAGCACATTCAGCCTGCAAGACATGAAAGATGAACGTTCACGCGAACTTTGTTTCGAAGGTTTACGCCGACAGGATTTAATTCGTTGGGGCGATATGACAAAAGTTATGCAAAATGTAATTACTGACAATGCCGCAAGTTGTCCGAGCACGTACTTAACAGCGGCAAACATGTCGGCTACTAATTTTCTATCAAATCCGGTTAAATACACGCTTTTCCCAATACCATACAACGAAATGCTATATGATAAAGTATTGATTCAAAACACCGGCTGGTAATTAACTAAATAAGTTAGATCTTAATTTTAAAATACTATCAAATGAAACTGAAAATAATTTTATCAATAATGACCGTCATTGGTCTGTTCGCTTTTGTTGGTTGCGATAGAACTACCGTACAAAGCCCAAATGACTTTAGTATATCTGTAGCAAAAGATACCTTTAAAGTAGGCGACACCATCGTTTTTAATCTAAAAGGAAGTCCGGATCAGGTAGTTTTTTACTCCGGTGAAGTAGGTATGCGTTATGCCAATGTAAATCGAAATGTTGATAGTTCAGGAGTTGTTAAACTCGTATTTCAATCATCAATGCCAAGAGGAACATTTACAAACAATGATTCATTGCGTTTAATGATTACTCCCGATTTGATGGGCTACGATTCGGCTAGTGTTGCAAAAGCTACCTGGTTTGATATTACGAGTAGAAATACCAAATGGCCAAGCACTGCTGTTGCAACATTCACGACTTCCGATTCAATAGATTTAAGAGATTTCAAACAATATGATAATGTGAATATTGCTTTTCGGTTTATTGGTAAGTCAAGTGCTGTAAACATGCAGCAACAATGGAAAATTCAGGGTTTTTCTTTGGTGCATAACTTGTTGGATGGAACCAAAACAGGACTCTTTGCTGCTCCTCAAATTGCACCCGGACCTACTGTTTCAACATTTGCTTACACAGGCTGGGTACAGGCAAGTTTAAAAAACAATACTTTGCCGGGTTACAATGCATGGAATGTAGGTTCGGCAGGTTTATCAACAACCAACAGTGTGAAAAACACAAATGGAATAGCCATCAGTACTGCATATCCTCTTACTTTTGATCCCGGTGTTACATTAAATAACCCCGACAACGACGACTGGGTAATCAGTTCTAAAGTAAATCTTAAAAAGGTAAAACCTGATTTCGGGGTAGTTATTAAAAATGCAATTGGCATTTCTCTTACAAGTTTTAAAGCACTTCCAGCAGTTTATTATAAAACTCCGGGTAAATATACTGTTACATTTGTTGGGTTGAATCAAAACATTAATGTAACTCAGCAAACGGTTAAACAACTTACAATATATGTAAAACCTTAATTTAACCATTAATAAAACAACCTGTATCTTAACTATTTTTTTATGAAAAGTTTGATGTGATTTTATGATTGATGATGGCGATTGCAGTTTATTAATAGTAATATTGATGGCTGCAATCGTTTTTTTTATACTTTTATAGCTCCAAAATAATATAATGACCATGAAAAAAATATCTGTTCTTTTTGAATTTCTTTTTATAGTTTTATGCTTAAGCCATGCCCAAGTTGTCAACCAATCAACCAGTCAACCATCTAACTATATTTCCAAAGTCTGGGTGTCCGACAACGGGGATGGAACATTTAAAAACCCTGTACTTCATGCTGATTATTCCGATCCGGATGTGATCCGTGTAGGAGATGATTTTTTCCTGACAGCTTCCAGTTTTAATGAAGTGCCTGCTTTGCCCATTCTACATTCCAAAGATTTGGTCAACTGGAAAATTATTGGAAACGCTTTTCTATACCAAC
>CAZEEB010000255.1:0-2966 GCA_964511245.1 uncultured Paludibacter sp. | reverse complement strand
TTTCTATTGCGCTGCTCGAAGACAAACGCCTTGTAGAAATCAACCAGGAAGGACGTGAAGAACAGTTCGCCGTGGGAAATATCTATTTAGGCAGGGTAAAAAAAATCATGCCCGGTTTAAATGCAGCTTTTGTAGACGTAGGTTACGAAAAAGACGCTTTTCTTCATTATCTTGATTTAGGTTCAAATTTCAACACCCTTACACAATTTACAACGCAGGTACTGAGCGACCGTAAAAAGGTACCTGCTTTTCAAAAAATCAAACAGCAGCCGGAAATTGAGAAGAACGGTTCTATCAACGACATTTTAAAAACGGGACAAGAAATTTTGGTACAAGTTACCAAAGAACCAATCTCTACAAAAGGTCCACGATTAACCGCCGAAATTTCAATTGCTGGCAGATTTTTAGTTCTTATTCCGTTTGCCGATAAGGTTTCGGTATCGCAAAAAATCAAGACAGAAGAAGAACGCCAACGCCTTAAACAGCTGATTCAGAGCATTAAACCAAAGGGATTTGGAGTAATTGTTAGAACTGTAGCTGAAGATAAAAAAGTGGCGGAACTCGATAATGAATTGAGAATTTTGGTAAAACGCTGGGAAGAAGCAGTTGCCAAAACACAACAAACTAAAGGAGTTTCACTTATTCTGGAAGAATTAGGTCGTACGGTGGGAATAATTAGAGATTTATTCAACCCGAATTTTAAACACATTCATATCAATGATTCAGACGTATTTACTGAAGTTCGCGATTATGTAGAACTCATTGCTCCTGATCGTAAAGACATTGTAAAGCTTTATCAAGATGAAAATCCGATTCAAGATAGTTTTGGTATAACAAAACAAATCAAATCGGCATTTGGTAAAACCGTTTCATTTAAAAATGGCGCTTATCTGATTATTGAACATACTGAAGCTTTACATGTAATCGATGTGAATAGCGGTAACCGATCAAAAGCCGGGAATGGACAAGAAGACAATGCATTGGATGTGAATTTGGCTGCTGCAGATGAAATAGCCCGACAATTACGTTTGCGTGATATGGGAGGCATTATTGTGGTAGATTTTATTGATATGCATGAAACGGAGAACCGTCAAAAATTGTTCGACAGAATGCGTGAAAATATGGCTAATGATAGAGCCAAACACAATATTCTACCGTTGAGCAAATTTGGTTTGTTACAAATGACCAGACAACGCGTTCGTCCGGTAATTCATATCGATATTGAAGAAACCTGTCCAACTTGTTATGGCGAAGGCAGAACAAAACCATCTATTTTATTTACCGACCAATTGGAACGTAAAATAGATTATCTTTCAAATAAATTATTAATTAAACAGTTCACATTGCATATTCACCCTTATGTAGATGCCTTTATCTCTAAAGGATTTATCTCAATGAAATGGCAGTGGAAACGAAAATTCGGTAAAGGTTGTAAGGTAATTGCCTCACAAAAATTAGGTTTTTTACAATACAAGTTTTACGACAAAAAGGGAAATGAAATTGACCTACAAGAAGATATAGAAAAAATATCGTAACGATAATAGCAAAAAGTGGGTGTTCAACTAAAATTGGACACCCACTTTTTTTATTGTTCAACTTACATCGCTTTATTTATAGAAAAAATAAACTTGCACCCGTTATACTGATAACCGCTCCAATTATTTGTTGTGGTTTTATTTTTTCTTTAAACATAATTGCCGAGGGTACAATGATGAAAATAGGAACTAATGCCATTAAAGTTGACGCAATTCCGGTTTTAGTTTGCTGAATGGCAAATAGTCCAAGTGCTACCCCAATAAAAGGTCCAAAAATTGATCCAATTGTTACTGATTTCATTGCAGTTGTATGCATAAATGAATCTCCAATTTTACCCCATCGACCAAGTGCTGTTATTAAAATCCCAAAGCTGAAAATTCCAAAAATAGCACGAATTTGAGTAGCTGCAACCGGGTCATAATGTCCCATTCCTTTTTTGCTTAAAATCAATCCGATTGCTTGACCCAAGGCTCCTCCGAAAGCTAGTAAAAACCCTTTAAGCGGTATGTTTAACTTCATTTTTCGGTTGGAAATAGCTACAATTATTCCACTTAAACTAACTACAATGGCAACAATGCTTTTAACACCAAGAATTTCGTCCAGAAAAAACCAACCAATTATCGCAGTTAGCATTGGTGCAAGACTCATAATCAATGTTGCAGTTCGTGAACCAATAACCATATAAGATTGAAAAAGGAGCATATCACCTAAAAAGAAACCTATAAACCCTGATAAGCCGAGCCAAAACCATTGATATCCGGTGGCATCGACAGGGAAAAACAAGCCATGTGTAATTAAAGTAGTAATGCCAAGAAATATTATTGCAAAAAGTAATCGGATAAAATTGACTGACAAAGAACCGATTTTATATCCTGCTTTTTCGAAAAACAAAGCACTGAATGTCCAGCAAACTGAAACACCTAAAGCTGCAAACTCACCAATATGCGATTGAATCACTGTTTGAAATTTAAGAATTAAAACCTATGAAAAGTAAATATGAATTCTGAATAAAATAATTGGACAAAGATAATGCAACTATTTTACAATAAATCAAATTGCTTGTACATTTGTGTATTAGTCTGAAATTGAAAAGGATACTTGATTTGTTTTAATGAATTGCAATCTAATACATTAAATTAGCTACCTTTGCAGATTATTTCAACTAATATTTCATAATATTGTTTGTTTCGTTAATTGCCATGCCCAAAGAAGATTATTTACTTAAATACCTCGAAAAACTGAGTCGTGTTATTGCAGCAATGATTGGATTTAGGGATAATGGTTTTCCTGAAGATGTGATGCGATTGGCTGATGAAACCTATTTCGAATTATTTGGTTTCAATTTGAAAGAGCTTGAAATTATGCCTGTAAATAGATTTATTGAACTTATCAAAAAGTACAATTATTCTGCTTCTTATCTCAATGGTTTA
>CAZEEB010000254.1:0-2969 GCA_964511245.1 uncultured Paludibacter sp. | reverse complement strand
GAGCGGATGGGTTGTCAATCGGTTGAAACAGATTTAGGTGAGTTTATTGTGCAGGTTGCAGGAGAACGACCATACCATATTGTAACTCCGGCAATGCATAAGTCCAAAGCTGATATTGCAAAGCTATTTAACGAAAAATTTGGAACTTCAATTGATAGTACGCCCGAAGAAATGACAGAATATGTACGGCAAATTCTACGAAAAAAATACACTGCTGCTCAAATCGGAGTTACGGGTGCTAACTTTCTAATTGCCGATATTGGTGGAGTGTCTGTTACTGAAAACGAAGGAAACGCTCTTATGTCGACTGCATTTCCAAGCTTACATATTGTTATTGCCGGTATTGAAAAAATTATACCTAAATTCAATCAACTTGGGTTGTTTTATCCTTTGCTGGCAGCACATGGCACCGGACAACAAATTACAGCATACAATACTATTTTTACCGGACCCCGCACACCCGATGAGGTGGATGGACCCAAAAAAATGGTTGTTATTTTACTTGATAACGGTCGTACAAATGTGTACGATGACGATGAAGCTTATGAATCGTTGGCATGTATACGATGTGGAGCTTGCTTAAATGCATGTCCGGTATATAAAACGGTTGGTGGATATACTTACGACACAACTTACAGTGGTCCTATTGGTTCGGTACTGACACCATTTTTACGTGGCTTCAAGGATTTCTCGCATTTGAGTTTTGCATCCACGCTTTGCGGAAAATGTGTGGAAGTTTGCCCCGTGAAAATACCGCTGACCGATATTTTGCTTGCAAATAGAAGAAAAACTGTTGAGCAAAATCTTCGTCCAGTTGCTGAAAGAGCCTTAATGAAAGGATTTAAATTGATTAGCGCCAATCGAATGGGATTTGATTTTATTCCAGCAGCATTGAAATCTGCCGGTACTTTTCCGTTTAATTATTTTGGCTGGGGTCCAAAACGTAAAATGCCCCCATTTGCATCAAAATCATTTTCACAACAATATAAAAAATTAAACACATAAAATACTCATTATGAAGCGAATATCGAAAGGATTTTTTCTTGCTTTTTTAATTTCAGTAATATTCTCGGCATGTCAGGAAAATATCTACATGGATTGGAAAATGGCTAATGAAAAATATTATTCAGACCTAATTCAGGCACATAAAAACGATACTGATTTTTTTATTACCAGCAGTGGTCTTTCGTATAAACTTATTCATAAAGGCTGGGAGTCAACCTGGGGACCTAATTCAACCGACTTTGTAAAAGTGAATTATACAGGCAGATTAATTAATAATACAATTTTTGATAGTCAAAAAGCCGGTGTTTTATATTTACCAAATACAATTGCCGGCTGGAGAGAAGTTTTACCCAAATATAAAACCGGAACAAAACTCACATTATATGTTCCTAGTAGCTTGGCTTATGATACTACAACAAGCAAAATGCCTACAATTCCGCCATATTCTGTTCTCATATTTGATTTAGAATTGTTAGATAAACCCTAAAAGTCCGAGCCTAATCAGGAATTTAAACAACTATTAATGTATTGTTTATGAAAAAGTTAATCCTTATTGTTCTGAGTTTTTTTCCAATTTTGATTTATGGAATTGAATACACCGTAAAAACAATTCCAAAGCCAAAAAATGCTTATGAAAATGGATTTGTTAGTAATCCCGATGCAATTCTAAAAACTGAAACGGTACAGCAAATCAACATTACGCTCGATTCACTCGAAAAACAAACCGGAGCTGAAGTGGCAGTTGTGGCAGTAAATTCAATTGGCTCATCCGAAATAAAACCATTTGCCACAGAACTTTTTAAATTTTGGGGAATTGGTAAAACAAAGAAAGACAATGGATTATTGATTCTTTTTGTGCTCGACCAGCGAAAAGTAACTTTCGAAACAGGTTATGGGTTGGAAGGAATTTTGCCGGATGCCATTTGTAAGCGAATTCAGTTTCAATCGATGATACCTGAATTTAAAAATGGCAACTATGATGCCGGAATATTGGCAGGTGTTGAAAGTGCTGGTTCGTATATTCAAAAAGAACCTATGAAGGAAGAAGCACCTAAAAATGTGGTAGCATGGAATGAGGTTCTTCCGATTGCAATAGCTATTTATATTATAATTGCTTTGTTTACAATTATTTGGATGGCTAATACCATTCAAACGGTGAAAAAAGATAGTAAATTGACTACCAATATTGCCCGCTATAAAGCAATTAAAAGTCAAAAATCAGGAATCATTATGATGGTCTCAATAATTTTGCCTCTTGCAGGATTGTTGTTGATACTTTTCTTTTCAAAACCCATTTTTATTCTGTTACTTTTGCCCATTCCACTTGCAACCATTCCTGCCAATTTTTATGCTAAATGGATGGCATTCAGAATTCGCCGACAGCCCATTCCATGCAATGTGTGCGATGGAACGATGCATATTTTATCGGAACGAAAAGAAGATGCACATTTAAAAATGGCTCAACAATTTGAAGAAAAACTTCATGCTGTTGATTATGATGTGTTTGTTTGCGATAAATGTTCCAACGAAGCAATTTTCACCTTAGATAAGACAAGTGCTTATTCCGAATGTCCGAAATGTGGTACGAAAGCTTTTATTTTAAAAGAAAAACGTACTATTATTGCTCCTACTTATATTAGTGCCGGAACAGAACGCAGCACATATAGTTGTAAATTTTGTGGTTACGAAGAAAATGATAATCATAATACACCGCGGTTGAACCGTTCAGGTGGTGGATTTTTGGAAGCTGCAATTCTTGGAAGTATTTTTAGTGGTGCTGGTGGTTTTGGCAGAGGTGGTGATGGTGGAGGCGATTTCGGTGGTGGAGGAGGTGATTTCGGTGGCGGAATGTCAGGTGGCGGTGGTGCTTCAAGTGATTGGTAGTATTAGTTAATAGTTTTCAGTTTATAGTTATAGGGCATTTTATTAGTAAAATATATTACAAACAATCTAAAAAAAACAAA
>CAZEEB010000253.1:0-2981 GCA_964511245.1 uncultured Paludibacter sp. | reverse complement strand
CGGTTAATTGAAAACTTTTCGAAAAACACACAACGAAATATAGAAAAATCAAAACGACTAAATTTATATATTCTAGAAAATATTACAGCAGAAGTCTATATTTCGTTCTATTTTTCAGTTGACAAACACTATCTGTCGCCACAGCAGCCCGTACTTGAAAAACTTATTAAAAGAGGAAGTGAAGAAAAATTTATCAGACTTTTCGGAGTTTATTCGCTCAACAATAAATTAATAGCCTGCTTATGCTTACTCGAAAGCGGAAACCGAATGATTTATTTATTGCCTGTATCCAATGAAGAAGGCAAAAAATCTAATGCAATGTTTTTTTTAATTAATCATTTGATAATGCAAAACTGTAATCAAAACAAAACATTAGATTTCGAAGGTTCACGTATTGAGGGAATAGCAAGACTTTATAAAGGTTTTGGTGGAAAAAACAAACCTTATTTTATACTAAAACGCTTCAGACCATCGTTTTTAATTGGCAAAGTTTAATGTTTTTAGGCAGTTCACAATTAACTCTAACCAAATAATAATTTGTTAAAAGTACTTTTCATATCACAATGGTATCCGCACCGCTACGATTCTATGTTTGGGTTGTTTGTGCAGAAACATGCTGAAGCAGTAAGCCTTTTTTGCCAAGTGAAAGTGCTGTATGTATTTGCAGATGAAAATATTACTGATTTTGAGATTGTAGAAAATAAAACTGGAAACTTTAGCGAACTTTTGATTTATTTTCCATTTAAAAAAGACCGAATTTTTTATAGGTTTTTCAAAATAATAAATTATTTGAAAGCCTATTGGATAGGAATCAGACAAATTAAACTTGAAAATTTCGAGCCAGATATAATTCATGCTAACATACTTACTCGAACAGCTTTGATAGCATATTTAATTAATTTATGGAAAGGAACTCCATATATTATAACTGAACACTGGACTCGCTATTTACCTGAAAAAAAAGCATTTAATGGTTATTTTCACAAAATAGCTACTAAATTTATTGTAAAAAATGCGAAAGCCATACTTCCGGTTTCTAGCATGCTGAAAAATGCAATGTTATCTTATAAGCTTTTTAATCCAACTTATAGGGTAGTGGATAATGTTATTGATCCTGCTTTTTTCAAAACATACAAATTAACTCCACGATTAAAAAAAAGAATCATTTTAGTTTCCTGCTTCCTTGAAGTTGCAAAAAATGTCAGTGGAATTATTCGGGCTATAAGTGAACTAACTAAACTCAGAACAGATTTTGAGTTAATTATTGTAGGTGATGGACCTGATTATCAACAAATAATAAATTATTCGGATGATTTACATCTTACAAATACATTTATTAAATTTATGGGAGAAAAAAAATCGGAAGAAGTGGCTGAATGGATTTATAACAGCGATTTTTTTATACTGTTTTCTAATTATGAAACTGCCGGAATTGTAATAACTGAAAGTCTTGCGCTTGGTAAACCTGTTATTACAACCCGTGTTGGAATTGCAGAAGATTATATCACTGAAAATAATGGAATTATCATTGATGTCCAAGATGAAAAAGCTTTAGTCAATAAAATGAATTTCATGCTGGATAATTTTCAATTATATGATTCAAACAAATTCCAAACAGAGTTAAAACACAAATTTAGTTATCAAACTATTGGAAATCAAATAACAGATATCTATAAAAATATTCTAGGAATATGAACAACCAACAACGCATAAAAGTAATCTTTCAAGTTCTTCGAAAAGTATTGTTAAAGCCAATTTCGATATTTATGGTTTTAAAAGATGAAACTGAATTTAAATCATATTTGCAAAAAAACTACAAAAAAACACAATTCTTAACTGTAGATATTAATAATTTTTTAACAAATAAAATTGAAATCAATCATTATACTTTCTTGGATGGATCATCTTTACTTACTGACCTTGCATTATTGAAATCTCTGGCAGCTTGCTATATAAATTGTGACTACCTTGAGATTGGCACCTGGCGTGGCGAAAGTATTCTAAATGTGCTTGATACAGGTGCAAACTGTACTTCGATAAATCTGTCGCCGCAAGATATCATAGCTATGGGACTGAATGAGAAATACGCACATCTTCATGGTTGTTTGATTAGCGATAAAACCCGAATAAAAAGTGTGTATGCCAATTCACTGACCTTTGATTTCAGTTCTCTTAATCAAAAATATGATTTGATATTTGTGGATGGCGATCATACTTACGATGCTGTGAAATCGGACAGCAGCAAGGTTTTTGAACTGTTGAAAGATGAAAATTCAATAATTGTATGGCATGATTATGGTTATAATCCCGAAACGCCTCGTCATTCAGTCATAGCAGCCATTCTCGATGGATTACCGGCAAAAGCTCATCCGTACTTATATCATGTCTCAAATACAATTTGTGCTATCTATAGCAAACAGAAACTAAATGCCACTTTACTTGAATCGCCTGTAAAACCAGATAAAATTTTCAAAATTCAATTGCAAAGTAGTCCATTTGAATCAAATAGTTATGTTAAAGAGTAAATATAATTTATTTAAAAGCAAACTCTTAAACAATACGAAAGTTATAGAGAATTACTTCTTTATGACTGCTCTTCAGGTGATTAATTCACTTTTTGGGATTCTAATTTATCCTTACCTAATAAGAACATTAGGAGCAGAAAGTTATGGATTATTTGTATTTTCTTTATCAGTAACAAGTTATTTTAATATACTTATTTCGTTTGGTTTTTCATTTCCGGCTTTAAAATTAATTTCGGAAAACAAGAAAAATCAAACAGTAAAAAACGACGTATTCTCTTCAGTTTTAACGGCAAAAATTTATTTAGCATTACTATCTGCAATTATTTTTGTTGTTGCAATCTTTTCTATTCCTATGTTCAATGGAAATAAAACAATTTACATAATAAATTATTTTCAAGTAATATCTACAATACTTTTTCCTCTTTGGTATTTTCAAGGAATTCAAAAAATGAAAAT
>CAZEEB010000252.1:0-2993 GCA_964511245.1 uncultured Paludibacter sp. | reverse complement strand
AAATTATTACTTAATTTTGCGAATTCATCGTTTTAAGCATATTTAACAGTGTTCAACTTTTTAATTTCACGATATGTTAGACAAAATCATTAATTTACTATTTCCTTTCTACGATAGAGCATTCCGAATTGACGAAGAAAAGAAACAAATCAGATTTGATATGCGTCATTTAAAAGAAGAGCTTAGTACTGAGGAAAAAGAAAATGAAGCAGCTAAGGTTTTTCAGAGAATTGAGAAAATGCCCGAATTTATTGAAGCAAATACAATTTTAATTTACTGGTCTACTACCGATGAATTGCCAACTCACAATTTTATACAAAAGTATTGCAATCAAAAACTAATTATTCTTCCGTCAATTAATGCTGATAAATTAGTACTGAAACGTTTTTCCTCGGATGTAACTATGGTGCAGCGTGCTTTAGGAATTTGGGAACCTGATTTGCTAGAAATATATTCGGGGAAAATAGATTTAGTTATTGTGCCTGGAGTAGCTTTCGACTCTAAAAAGAACCGATTAGGACGAGGTAAGGGCTATTATGACAGATTTTTTAGACGAAACAAAACACTGAAAATTGGTGTGGGTTTTGATTTTCAACTTATAAATAAAGTCCCAATCAACCGAAATGATATGCGCATGGATAGAATAGTAACTCCTTCAAAAACAATAGAATAACTTTTTGATGAAGCTGATAATTCAAATAATTGAGCAGATAAAAGGTTTAAATTTTAATTCTCAGATTTAAAACAAATATACTAAATTAATTGAAAATACTCTGTTTGAACTTGTGAGGGGAGTAGGTAAGCCCAAAGTGCTTGTAGATGTATTTTTTATGCCCTGAGTCCAGGTTCCACCAAACTGTACTTTACTAAATAATTCCACACCAACACCTAAATTATAACCGTAATCAACATGATCCATAAAAGTTGGATATAGAGTATTTTGAGTTGTGTTCGAATTTTCATCTACCGTTTTACCGCTCAGTTCATAGCTGCCATAAACACCTGCAATGCCATAAATTCCCAGAAATCCTAAGGTTAGTCTATATCTTAAATTTAAGGGGATTTCGACATAATTCAACTCTCGGTAACCTTTCTGGATAGTACCTGCCACAGTAGAAGTATCAGTGAATGCGCTTCCTTTTTGAGTAAGTATGGCTGCTATTTCAAATCCTAATCCCGATTTTTTTGGCATTGCCTGATAAATCAAACCTATTTGATAGCCATTCAAGTTGCGGGAATCAAATCCGGCAGCAATATCAGCCTGACTGAACGATTTAATTTCGTTAGCCATATTCACTCCGGTTTTGATGCCAAACTGGGCAAAAAGACCTGAAGTAATTGCTAAAAATACTATAAGAATAATATGTTTACTTTTCATATTCTGAAAACTATAAACTACTAACTATAAACTAAATACTATTTCTTCGTATTGCGTTTGCGCTCATTTTCGTCGAGATAAATTTTACGCAACCGAATGCAAGTAGGTGTAAGTTCTACATATTCATCTTCCTTAATGTATTCCAGGGCTTCTTCCAAACTGAAAACTATAGGTGGAATCAATTTGGCTTTATCATCTGCACCCGAAGCACGCATGTTGGTGAGTTTTTTGGGCTTGGTAACATTTACAACCATGTCGCCTTCTTTTGAACTTTCGCCAACAACCTGACCGGTATAAATCTCATCCTGTGGAAAAACAAAGAATCGTCCGCGGTCTTGCAATTTATCCAAAGAGTAAGCAAAAGCCGTGCCACCTTCCATGGCTATGATTGAACCATTGTTTCGTTTTTCGATAGTACCTTTATAAGGTTGATATTCCAAAAAGCGGTGCGACATAATGGCTTCACCAGCCGAAGCGGTCAGTACGCTGTTACGCAACCCGATAATTCCACGTGATGGAATTAAGAATTCCAGTTGAATGCGGTCGTTCATCACTTCCATACTTAGCATTTCGCCTTTACGGATAGCTACCATTTCGATAATTTTACCCGAACATTCTTCCGGTAAATTGATAGTAAGTTGCTCAATCGGTTCGCAACGTTTTCCGTCAATTTCTTTGTAAATAACCTGTGGCTGACCAACTTGCAATTCGTAACCTTCGCGACGCATGGTTTCAATCAGTACCGACAAGTGAAGTACGCCACGCCCGTAAACATGCCATATATCTGAATCCAGATTTTTTTCCACACGCAATGCCAGATTCTTGTCCAACTCTTTCATAAGTCGTTCGTGAATGTGGCGGGAAGTAACAAATTTTCCTTCTTTTCCGAAAAATGGTGAAGTATTTATGGTGAAAACCATACTCATTGTTGGTTCGTCGATAGCAATAGGAGTCAGTGGCTCAGGGTTTTGTAAATCGCAAACCGAATCACCGATTTCAAAACCTTCGATACCCACCAACGCACAAATATCACCCGATTTTACTTCGGTAGCACGTGTGCGTCCCAATCCGGTGAAAGTATGCAATTCTTTGATGCGGCATTTTACGGCTTTTCCATCGCGTTTTACCAGATTCACATCCATACCTTCGCGCAAGGTGCCACGATGAACACGTCCCACAGCAATACGACCAACATACGACGAATAATCGAGTGAGGTAATCAGCATTTGAGGTGTTCCTTCCAAATATTGTGGTTCAGGAATGTGTTCAATAATTGCATCGAGCAATGGAATGATACTGTCTGTTTGGTTTTTCCAGTCTTCTGACATCCAGTTTTGTTTGGCAGAACCATAAACCGTGTGGAAATCAAGTTGATTTTCAGTGGCATCGAGGTTGTACATGAGGTCAAAAACCATTTCGTGTACTTCGTCCGGACGGCAATTTGGTTTATCTACTTTATTGATAACAACAATCGGTTTTAATCCGATTTGTAAGGCTTTTTGAAGCACAAAACGGGTTTGTGGCATTGGTCCTTCAAACGCATCAACCAACAAAAGTACTCCGTCGGCCATGTTCAACACACGTTCCACTTCGCCACCAAAGTCGGCGTGACCCG
>CAZEEB010000251.1:0-3049 GCA_964511245.1 uncultured Paludibacter sp. | reverse complement strand
TAAATATTGTTGAAATTCAACCATATAAGATATTAATTCAAATAAACTCTATTGTGTTATTTAAATAATTGCTTTTGTCCTTCCACAACTGCTTCGTTGTAAATCTGAATAAGCGGAATGCCTGTTTCCATTGCTATCCGTTTGCAATCCTCATATTCAGGTGAAAATTTAACTATAGTCCCGTTTTGGGATGCAATTTTAAGGTTGATTTCACCATACATTGTAGAAATTTTCTCAAATCTACGTTCTAATTCATTACGTTCCACCTTGTATTTTCTGATCCCCAACGTTGTAGTTTCCGTGAAGAGAATTGCTTCCACTAGCTCTGCGGTTTCCTCCTTGCATAACACGCTTAAAATATTTGCGGGACGGTTTTTCTTCATTACAATGGGTGTTGTAAAAACATCTAATGCTCCATTTACGAGTAATTTTGGAAATAAATACGAATAAATCTCCGGATTCATATTGTCGATATTTGTTTCCAACATGATCAAAGTACTATTGCTTTTTTTTTTACCAATGATTACCCGAAGTACATTTGGTGTTTCCATATCGCGCTTGCCCAGCCCATAACCAATCTTTTCGATAACAAATTCAGGAGAACTTCCAAATTCGCTGCAAAAAGCTTTAAGGATTGCAGCTCCAGTAGGCGTGGTCAACTCTTTTTTTGCATTTTTGCTGTAAACAGGCACACCGGTAAGTATTTCAAGCGTTGCCGGTGCCGGAACAGGAAATATACCATGCTCACAATGTACGAAACCGCTTCCAAGATTGATTTCCGAACATTGTATTTCGTCAATATTCAGCATTTCCACACAAATTGCTGCGCCAATAATGTCCACAATCGAATCCACCGCACCAACTTCGTGAAAATGAATTTCATCAATAGTTTTGGCATGGATTTTTGCTTCAGCTTCTGCCACTATACGGAAAATCTTTTTACTGGCAGTTTTTACATACTCACTTAATTTGCTGTCATCAATAATTTTGTAAATATCGACTAAATTACGCGTGTGAGCATGATTATGAGGCTTTTCTTCGTGATGATGTTCATGACTGTGAGAATGACCGTGAGAATGATTGTGTTCATGTTCAGCGTGATGATGTTCTTCCTCATGAGAATGCTCATGGGTATGAAGGTGAACCGTAAAATCAGTACCGGAAATTCCCTTTTTTAGCCCTTTCTTAATCTCAACTTCGAATTCATCCATATTTATCTTGCTAAGTTCGGCTAAGAAAAGGTTTTGATCGATACCCAAATCCAGTAATGCCCCAATGGTCATATCGCCGCTAATGCCTGAGAAACAGTCGAAATATAAAATACGTTTTTCCATTATGTTTTTCTACTTTCTATAAACTACTTACTATAAACTATTTACTATTTAAATCTATTTGTCTGATAATGGTTGCGGCCATAAATCCTGCACCAAAGCCGTTGTCAATATTTACAACGGATATTCCACTTGCACAGCTGTTTAGCATTGCCAATAGGGCTGCCAGTCCGCCAAAATTGGCACCGTAACCAATACTTGTTGGCACTGCAATCACCGGTTTGTCGGTTAGTCCACCAACCACGCTGGGTAAAGCGCCTTCCATGCCGGCCACAGCAATGATAACTTGTACACTATCCAACCGGTATCTGTTTGCGAGTAAACGGTGAATCCCTGCCACGCCAACATCATACAGTCGTTCTACTGTGCAACCTAATTTCTCAGCAGTAACAACCGCTTCTTCTGCCACCGGAATGTCCGAAGTGCCACCAGTAACTACCAACACACGGAATTTACTTCTGGAAATCTTTTTTTGCTGAATAAAAATGGTGCGTGCTTCAGGATAATATTCCATATCGGGATGCAAATCTTTAATGGCTTCATAAACGGATTTTTCGGCTCTGCTGGCCATGATATTGGTGCCTTTTTCCAGCAAACGTTCCACAATACCACGAATTTGTTCATTCGTTTTTCCGGGGCAAAAAATCACTTCCGGATAGCCGGTTCGTATCTCGCGGTGATGATCTACTTTGGCATATCCCAAATCTTCGAAAGGAAGTTTTTTCAATTGATCAACTGCCAGGTCAACTTCAAGATTTCCCTCTTTTACGTTTCTTAGAAGCTCAAGAATTTGATTTTCCGTCATAGCTATATTTATTATCAATTACACGATTTAAACTTCCGGTGACATAACCTTCTAATTCCATACAAACGTATTGATAACCATAGGCTTTCAGTTGTTTTGAAATTTGATCGAGCAAATTTCCATCAAATATTTTGGAACGTTCTTCAGGACTTACTTCAATTCTGGCCATTTTTTCATGGCTTCTTACCCTGAATTGCACAAAACCCAACGAACGAAGGTAATCTTCCGATTTATCAATTTTGGTCAGCTTTTCAATGGTAATTCGCTCTCCATACGGAATGCGCGAACCCAAACAAGCCAGTGCAGGTTTGTTCCAGCTACGCAAACCAAGCTGGTGCGACAATTCCCGAATATCACTTTTCGTCAAACCGGCCATCCGAAGCGGACTGATCACTTTTAGTTCGGTTAATGCCTGTAGACCGGGGCGATAATCGGACATATCATCCATATTTGAACCATCGAAAACTACCTTTAAACCTACTTCAGCTGCTTTTTCAATAATTCTACCAAATTCAATTTTTTTACAGAAATAGCATCTGTTTACCGGATTTGCCAGTACTTCGTCTTCAATTTCATCATCATTAATCATATAATGCGTGATGCCAATTTCTTTGGCCAGATCTTCGGCATCTTTCATTTCCGATTGTGCATTCATGGGCGAAACCAAGGTGATGGCGATTGAATTTTCTTTCAAAACATCAAAGGCTACTTTTGACAGCAAAGTGCTGTCCACACCACCCGAATAAGCTACTGCGGCTTTACCAGTTTCGGCTATGATTGATTTTAGTTTTTCGTATTTATCTTGTAATTGCATATTTCTTTATTTTAAATGAGAATCAAAGTCCTAAAAACTGTATAGCCACTCCACTAAAGAAAATGGCTGCACCCGCCAAAGCATGAGTGTATTTTTCAA
>CAZEEB010000250.1:0-3062 GCA_964511245.1 uncultured Paludibacter sp. | reverse complement strand
CGAGCAAGTTTTTCATGTCTGCTTTACCTTCAGCTAATCCATTGCCAAAAGTATAAACTCTTTTCGTGTTACTCATATTGAATTATTAAATTTAAAAATTGATTTTGATAATGCTGTTTTTTAGAATTGCAAAGTTAGTTTTTTTTGTGTAGATATGAAAATTCAAATCCAAATAAAATGCAATAAATAGCTTAAAAAGAAATGAATCTTGTAATACAAATATTTCTTCAAATTATGTTTAACAATTACTTGAAAAAACATAATCAATACATTTAAAGTGATTTAAAATTTTATTTTTATTCCCTTTCAAATGGTTTAAGCATTTGATTTGATTGAAAAAAATACTGCCTCAATTATAAATATTTGAGACAGTATTAAAATTCATTAATTGATTACTTATAATTCCCAAGCCAACGCACTAGCACCCAATACTGCGGCATCAGCTTCTTTTAAATCAGAGAACATCAACTTTATTTTACCTTTCCAAAGTGGAAGTAGATTTTTATCCATGTGTTCACGGATAGGATTCATAATCAAATCACCTGCTTTAGATAGACCTCCAAAAATAACTATTGCTTCAGGAGCACTAAAGGCAACAAAATCAGCCAGACTTTGACCCAAAATTTTTCCGGTAAACTCAAAAATTTCTTTTGCAATTTCATCGCCATCTATTGCAGCATCAAAAACATCTTTTGAAGTAATATCATCTACAGGAATATTCCGAAGTAAACTATCTTTTGTAGTTGAACCAAGAATTTCGCGTGCTGAACGGGCAACACCAGTAGCCGAACAATAGGTTTCGAGACAGCCCGATTTGCCACATCCACACAGTCTGCCTTCTTCGCGTATGGCAGTTGTATGTCCAAGTTCACCAGCAAAACCATCATGACCGTATAATACTTTGCCATCAATAATAATTCCACTACCTACACCAGTACCAAGCGTAATCATAATGAAATTTTTCATCCCGTGAGCAGCGCCATAAGTCATTTCGCCAAAAGCGGCAGCGTTGGCATCGTTTGTTAAGGCAGTTGGAATTCCAAATTTTTCAGACATGAGTTTGGCAAATGGAATTACACCTTTCCAAGGTAAATTTGGAGCAAATTCAATGTTTCCGGTGTAGTAGTTTCCGTTGGGTGCGCCAACTCCTATACCTTTAAATTTATCTGCTCCACCGGCTGATTCTATCAACTTAATTAATTCATCGTACAAATCTTGGATATATAAATTCACATCGGTATGTGAACCTGTTTTTATTGCACTTTTTGAAATTACAGTGCCACGGGCATCGACAACACCAAAAACGGTATTTGTACCACCCATATCCATTCCTATTACATAAGGTTTTTCCATTTTAATTGAAATTTTATAAATTAATTATTCAACAGGAATTTCTTTGTTTACATTTTTACAGCCTACCAATGCATAATAAAGCATATAAATTAAAGCAGCTGCAATAACCCAATAGGATGCCATATAACTAACTGTCAAATCAGCTACTACACCTTGTAAAAGAGGTAAAACACCACCTCCGACTACCATTACCATGAAAATCCCTGAACCCATTGCGGTATATTTACCAATTCCTTCAACTGCAAGGTTAAATATGCCTCCCCACATAATAGAAGTACAAAGTCCACATAAAACAAACAAAACTACGGATAATGGTACAACTTGTAATCCGAAACTAATATTTGCTTTAAATACCGGCATACTTACCGAAATGCTTTCGGGCATAAAAATACCCGAAATAATTAACAGTAAGGCCAGTGAACTCACAAAAGTTAATTGTATTTTTGCCGAAAATTTTGCAGCAAGTACTCCCCCAAGCAATCTGCCGATTAACATCAAAAACCAATATGTACCTACAACCGTTCCGGCTGCACCGGCGTCGATTCCCATTCCACTAGCTCCACCTACAACTGTTTGTTTCGCTGTTAAAAATAAGTTGATAAAATTAGGAATTCCAACTTCGATGCCAACATATAAGAAAATGGCAACTGTTCCAAGAATAAAATGTTGGAATGATAAGGCACTGTATTTTTCTTTTGGTTTATTTCCTTCTATTTTCTTTTCAAGATGAGGTTCAGGTATTTTTACCATGGCTAATACCAAAAATGCTAATGCGAAAATTCCCATAGCTATTAATAATGCTGGTATTGCATCTTTCAATGTGGCTTTTGCTGCATCTGCAATTAAATATCCACCTAAAATAGGAATTATAGTAGCAGCCATAGAATTAAGTGATCCGCCAAACTGAATTAGTTGATTGCCTTTATTTCCGCCTCCACCTAGAGTATTTAACATAGGATTGACCACAGTATTTAACATACACATTGAAAATCCAGAAATAAATGCGCCGGTAAGATAAATTGTAAATACAGGAACAAAATCTCCACCTTTTTCATACGGCATCATCCCTGAAATAAGTTGAATTCCAACTCCTATAAAACCAACTGCAATGGCTGATAATGCAGTAAATTTATAACCTTTACGTTTCAATATCATTCCTGCAGGTAGTCCCATGAATAGATATGCAAAAAAGTTAGCAAAATTACCTAATTGCGACATCCAATTTTGCATGCCAGGTTGGTTTTTTACAATTACTCCAAGTGGATTTGATAGTCCTGTTACAAATGAAATCATTGCAAAAAGTGCAAACATCATTGCGATTGGCAATGCATAATTTTTAGATTCTTGTTTGTTCATGTGTTTGATTTTTTAGATTGATAATTAATAGTTTTTTGAATTGATATTTTGATGATTTTTTAACGGCTGTAAAGATAATACTATTCTGAAATGTAGCAAACCTGAAATTATAGGTTCTTAAACAGAAATTCGCTCATTCGAGTGTATAAATGCCTACGGGTTTGTTTGCCTAATATGCTGTGGTTTTTATCTGTGTAAAATTGCATTTCAAACTGTTTGTCTGATTCAACTAACTTGTTTATGTAATTTAAGCTGTTCTGTATATGAACATTGTCATCGGCTGTACCATGTATTAATAATAATTTGCCTTCAAGTTTGTCAGCCCGTTGCAAGGCCGATGAAAGGTCATATCC
>CAZEEB010000249.1:0-3067 GCA_964511245.1 uncultured Paludibacter sp. | reverse complement strand
TATCTACAATACTTTTTCCTCTTTGGTATTTTCAAGGAATTCAAAAAATGAAAATAATTACCTATATACAATTAAGTCTCAGAATAATCTCACTACCATTTACCTTTCTATTGATTCATAATCCAAACGATATAATTAAATATGCTCTCATCGTTTCAACTACTAATATAGCAAGTGCTTTAATATCCATATATTATTTATATAAGATTGAACATCTTCGCTACCATGTTGTATCACTTAAATATCTAAAAAAATATTTTGTAGATGCTTTACCATTTTTTTGGTCTACATCAACTGGTACAATTAAAGAAGAAAGCGTAAACATTCTTATTGGAACAATATTTGGAATGAAAGATGTAGCTTTATACAATTTGGCTGAAAAAATTATTTCTATACCTCGCATGATCACTATGAATATAAATGGTGCTCTATTTCCGAAAATGATAGAGAATAAAGAGAAATTAACTATAAAAAGGATAATACGATATGAGACTTGGATTGGTATAGCTGTAATAGCTTTGATAATAATATTTGGCAAATGGATTGTAATTTTGTTGGGTGGAGAATCTATGATTAATGCATATCCAATGGCTATGATATTGAGTGTCACAGTTTTAGTTTGGTTAGTTGTTGGGAGCTATATAAATTTTATTTTTGTACCACAAGAAAAATTTTATTTTGTAACTAAAAATCAGTTAGTTGCTTTTATATCTTTATTTGCATTTTGTATTCCGGGATTGCTAATATTTAGCAATATTTGGATAATTGTGATTTCCTTGACTTTATCAGGAATTTGCGAAATTTTTTATTGTAAATTCTTGATTAAAAAACATAACTTGTTATGACCCCAAAAGTATCAATATTAATACCTGTATATAATGTTTCAAAATACATTGAACGCTGTGCAAGAAGTTTGTTTGAACAAACGTTTCATGACCTTGAATACATATTTGTAGATGATGCTAGCCCCGATAACAGTATTGAGATTTTAAAAAATGTATTGAAAGAATATCCGAAACGAATAAATCAAGTTAAAATAATTACTCATGTTAAAAATATGGGGTTAGCAGTAACACGAAATACTGCTCTTGAAGCTGCAAAAGGAGATTATATTTCAGTTGTTGACAGTGATGATTATGTAGAAACACATATGATTGAAGAATTATATAATTTTGCTATTTTGGAAAATGCTGATATTGTTGTGTTTAATTTTGAAATTGAATATAATAATCGAACTGAAATTATTTCTGATAATATTTCGGCTAATAAAGAAGACTATTACATTAAAGTTTTAACTGAAGAGAATTCTCATAATCTTTTTAATAAACTTGTAAAAACAAAATTTTATAAATTAAAGGAATGCCGCGTACCTGAAGGACTTAACTATCATGAAGATTTTTATGTGTATATTCGACTTGCTTACTTTGCAAATACCATTAAAAAGATTGATAAAGTATATTATCATTATGTATATATAAATAATCAGTCAATCACAAAAAAGTTTAATGAAATGCATTTCGAAAATACGGTACGATTATGGAATTTAACAGATAAATTTTTAGTTGACAATAATCTATATGAAAAATACAAACTTTTATTAGATTATCCAAAAGTAAATAGAAAAATTAGATTAATGATTGATACCTATGAATTTAGATTAAGAAGAATTTACGTTGATATTTTTAGCGATGAAGAAAAAAGATGTTCACATCTATTCTCAAAGGGAGAGCAACGGTTTTTATGGCTCTTAAGACATAGATTATTTATTGTTTTTTGGGCTTTAAAGAAGGCAATTGTTCTAAAAGGCAAGATTACCATAACTCTTAAAAATATTTGCAATTGAATCCAAAAGTATCAATTTTAGTACCCATCTACAATGTTTCTAATTACATTGAAAGATGTGCAAAAAGTCTTTTCAACCAGACTTTTCAAGATATAGAGTTTATATTTGTTGACGATGCCACGCCTGATGATAGTATTGAAAAACTAATAAAAATAATAGAACAATACCCAAATCGTAAAGAACAAGTAAAAATAATATATCATCCTCTAAATAAAGGGCTTGCAACGACCCGAAACACAGCAATTAACGTTTCAACAGGTAAATACATTTTAGTTGTTGATAGTGATGATTATATTGAGCCAAATATGATTCAATTATTGTACGAAAAAGCCATTATAGATAATGCAGATATAGTTGTTTCGGATTTTTATTTTGAGTATTCAAATAAAACTATTTATTGTTCTGATTATTTGTCATTAAATGAAAACAATCATTTGAAAGATTTAATTGGATTTAATAATTCACAAGCTCCATTGTGGAATAAATTGGTTAATAGTGATTTGTATAAAAAAAAGGAATGTAGAGTGCCTGATGGATTAAATTACTATGAAGATCGATATACAGTTTTAAGACTATACTATTTTGCTAATAAAATTGTAAAAATCAATCAAGCTTTTTATCATTATAATAAGTATAATGATAATGCAATAACGAATAAAATTGTAAAAATGCATTTTGAAAATGTACTCCGATTTTGGAATTTGTTTGACGATTTTTTACGAAAATATAATGAATTTGAAAAATATGAAAAGATAATGTATTTACCTAAGGCTCAAAGTAAAGCAAGATTAATGGTTGATACAAATTCAAAAGAACTAAGAAAAGAATTTGCAAATATTTTTCAATTCGAAGAAAAACAATGCTTTTCCAGTTTTCGATTAGGCGAAAAAATTATGCTTTTACTAATTCGATTCAAGTTTTTCAACCTTGCTCAATTATACCATATTATTTCAATTTTCAAAAACAAATTTGTTCAATCATTTCAAACTCATTAAATAATTAGTTAATTTTTATTGACTTCAAGCGTCTTTAAAAAATAAAACCTACCTTTGCACCGAAATTTAAAATTCATTCCAATATGGACGACGACCCTGCGATACGAAATTTAGTAAAAATCATCCTGATTTAATAGGTCGACAGTTCAACAACCAACAGTCAGCCTTCTAAATCTACAAAAAAAAGGAGGTGACAATGACATCACAAATCACATTTTACTTAAGCCAG
>CAZEEB010000248.1:0-3079 GCA_964511245.1 uncultured Paludibacter sp. | reverse complement strand
TAAAACTTTAGTAAAAAAATAGCTTTAAAATTTTGCAACTTACAGAAAGATTACTTTGTCGAAAGTATTCTTACAATTATAAGTCAAACTTTGAATGCTGTACTTTACTTAAGAAGGCTTCCTAAAAACCGTTAAACACTTAATAAATAGTAGACTTTTTTCGATTCGGCTAGTTAATTTTTGCTCTACAGAACAATCATACCATCCTTAAAATTAAATAAACACTCTGATTTAAGCTGTATTTCAGTTTTTTCAATGATTTTCCCAACATCGGGATTACTTCATTTGGAACAAAAAACTGCGCGCCTAATCCGACAAAAAAATTAAATATCAATAATCAGCCTTACTTGGTTTAAATAGAATAAAATCAAGTTTTTCTTTGGTTCTTTTAGTATATAATTAAAGTGAGTCTGGTATAAGATCTTTCTAATTGATTGTTATTAACAAAAGGATCAAACAACTCATCTCAAATGCTTTTTTAATCTTACAAAAGAGATAAAATATTCCGTTTAAATTATTTCCAAATATGAATTTTATTGTTTGGGTAACTAAGATTATATTAGTTTATGTGAGTTCGACAAAAGTTACAAAAGTTAACTGATTGAATTTCTTAGGATTAAAATATTATAGTTTGTATTTTGAATTGAACAATACGACTCCGTATGGAAGAATTGCAAATTATTTTCTATATACATGGGACTCCTACTGAATCAGGCAAATGGTAATTTACTCATGCTGTTGAATGTCAATTAGTTTCTGATTTTCTTATATCGAAATAATATTAATTTGGTTTTTTTTTTACTAAATTATGTGATTAAAATTTGATAAAACAAAAACACTTAATTTTAGATTAAACTAAAATACTGCATGATATTTAATTGTGTTAAATATAATTAAAGTATGTAGTAAAATATTTTGTAGTCACTACATTAATGTTGTGTGATTTCGTAATATAAAGTTCAATAAATCAATAACTTGTAGTATTTATGTGTATTTTCAACCAATTTTGAAATAAAATACAATAAATACATTTTTAATGTAAATAAAACTTATATCTTTGCTTTTGATTGCTTATTTGAAGTTTGAAAAATGGGTTGATTCGTAGTATTTTTTATGTGAAAAATTAAAATATAAACCATGATTGACAAAGATTTAAAAAATGCGAAAATTTTGATTGTTGATGATCTAAAGTCTAATATCGAAGTTATAATGGGAATTCTTGAATTGTCAGGGTATAAAAATATTGAACACACAACAGATTCACGAAAGGTTATTGGTTTGGTTAAAACATTTAATCCTGATTTGATTCTCTTGGATTTAATGATGCCATACTTGTCGGGATTTGATGTTATGGACCTAATAAGAGCTGAGAAACAATATTCATTTCTACAAAATAACTATTTACCGATATTAGTATTAACAGCTGATAATAGTAATGAAATCAGACTTAAAGCTTTAGCTGGCGGTGCAAAAGATTTTTTGTCGAAACCATTCGATATTATTGAAGTAAAACTCAGAATTAAGAATTTACTTGAAACACAATATCTTTTTCAGTTGCTCAAAGTAAAGAATCAAACTTTGGAAGACAAGGTTGTTAGCTTTTTGAAACTTAACAATGATTGGTATAAATAAATTTCCCAGCACTAACTTTATCTAAACCTATTCTAACCATGACAAATACTTCATATTATGATGCTAACATTCTTATTGTAGATGATACTATTTCTAATATAGAATTGTTGGAAGATCTGCTTGAACATGCTGGATATGTAAATGTAAAATCGACAACAGATTCACGTGAGGTAGTCAGTCTGTATGAATCTTTTCATCCAGATTTAATTTTGTTGGATTTGATGATGCCTTACTTGAGCGGCTTTGAAATTATGAATCAGTTAAAAATTGTTGTACCTGCAAAAACATATTTACCGATACTTGTATTAACTGCCGAAATTAGTTTTGATACAAAAATGCGTGCCTTGTCAGGTGGGGCAAACGACTTTCTGTCAAAGCCCTTTGATTTGAGCGAAGTGTCTATCCGGATTAGAAATCTCCTTGAAACACGTTATCTTCATCAATTGCTTGAGAAACAGAATTCGAATCTGGCACAGAAGGTAAAAGTTCGTACACGAGAACTCCAAAAAGCTAACAAGGAACTTCAACTTGTAAATCAAGAACTTGAAGTGCTTGATAAAGCAAAATTAGAATTTCTGAATATTATCAGTCATGAAATAAGAACTCCATTGAATGGAATTAAAGGATTTACAGAAATTCTTAAAAGCAGGATTGATTCACCCCAATTACTGGAGTACCTGAGTTATCTTGAAATTTCGGCTGACAGACTACAGCAATTTTCGCATCAAGCACTACTGATAGGTGAATTGCGTACAAAAATATATGAAATTGAATTGCAGGATATTCCAATAGTTATATTATTGGAGCAAACTAAAAAGCTACTTAAAGTCAAGATTGAGAAGAAAAATATTCAGGTTGAGTTTTTGAAGGATGCTGAGTTGTCAATAGTAAAAGCAGATATTAAATTAATTCAAATATGTTTTGAATGCTTGATTGATAATGCTTTGAAATACTCACGTGCAAATGATATTGTAGTTGTGAATGCTTATTCTGTCGACAATCATACAGTTATTGAATTTATAGATAATGGTACCGGGTTTTCAACAGTTGCATTGAAAAAACTGTTCAAGTTTTTTGGTGTTGGCGACAAGCATATTGATCAAAATACAGGATTGAATCTTGCTTTGATAAAGCTGATTATGGATGCTCACAAGGGGAAAATTAATATTTCGAATAATAAAACCGGAGGTGCAACAGTACAATTGAAATTTAAAAATTAATTTCAAAACTAAAATTTTAGACTATATTTTTTACTCTAACAAATGAATTATACCCAAAAAACCAAAGACGAACTGATTAAGGAGATATTATTGTTGAAGTCGAACAATGAAAGGCTAAGTTCTTCATCAAAAGTAACTCCTAATGAAACTATAGATGTTCTTCAAAGCGAATTGAGATATGAACGTTTTTTTGAGGATAATCATTCTGTAATGCTTTTGATTAAGCC
>CAZEEB010000247.1:0-3107 GCA_964511245.1 uncultured Paludibacter sp. | reverse complement strand
TCATGTCTGAAAGTAGTTTTACGGCAGTCAAAAATGTAGAAACTGATTTATCCAGACTATATACTAATAGGCTCAATATAGTTATAAACGGAATTAATGAAGGTGAAAAAGTAGAGATTTATACTGAAGCAGGTAAACAAATTTACTCAAAAGTTCAAAATACGAATGAAGTAATTATTCCGATGCCTAATCATGGAATTTACTTCGTAAAAACAAATCGAAAGACCACGAAACTGATTTTATGACATTATATTGGAATTTGTCAAGGTTTTAGAAGTAGAAGTCTAAATTAAATCGCAACCCACTTTTATCAATATTGAGGTGGTTCAGGTAATTTAATCGCCAAATATAATCAATACGTAAAAACTTAAAAATATTCACAATGCCTATTCCTGCCTCCATGTAGGGCTCATTGCTCATTTTGTAAACAGTATCCGGAAACTTCAATAAACCAGTGCTTAAAGTTGGGTCATTTTGTTTGCTTAAGCTACCATAAAAACCTCGAAATGTAAGTATCTCTCTTAATTTTAAACCCTTAATTAAAGGTAAGGCATTTAAAATTAAACCATTCAAATTGTAGTTTACATCCCACGATAAATATTGATCGTTAATAAATTCCATAGCGTTGAGCATAGCATACGACTCATATTGTGTGGTATATGATAAATTTGCACTTGGTATTAAAAGTAGTGGAAATGGAGATTTACTCCACACTTTGCCTGCTTTTAAAATAATATTGGCATTGCCTAAAATAGAAAACCAAAACCGCTGCTGAAATCCAAATTCTGTCCGATTATAATCATAATCAGAACCTAAAAAACCTTTTTGAGCAAAATAATGCGATAATGTAAAAACAGGTATATCGCGTTTAAACGTACGACGCCTTCCAATGCCTTGATAATACCTTTCGCCGGGAGCATAGCGTAGTCTTAGTTGTAGTTCGCTGGTTGTTAGATAGTTAAAGTTCTGACTGCTCACATTGTCGCTAAACTGAACAATGGGTGTTGCAAATTCTGTTCGATAGCGGAAATCTAAACCTACAGAAAATTGTGAATAAAACTCTCGATTATAACTTAATTCCAGTTTGCGAAGGTAAGTAATTTTGTCATCGGGTTGTCGTTTTATGGATAAAAGCAAATTGTCGGCTGTTGTATATAAATAATTTTGCCCCAACCGGTTCAAATCATAATAATAACTTGCACGTAATGAATTGACTGGAAATTCATTAACCTGTGTTTTTTTATTAATAAATGAATATTCCAATTCTGCTAAGCCTTTAAACTTTTGGTCGTAAGTACCATAAGCCAAATATCCTTTTGCAAACCATTTTTTATTAAGATTTGGTGTGCTGTGTCCACCTATCCGAAGGCGTAATCCTTCAACGGCATTGGCACTCAAGGTACTATATACTGGCCCAATATTGAATTTATTATCTATTGAAGAGCTTTGAACATATCCGGTAACTAAAGCTGATATTACTTTCTCACTCCAATAAAATGTAGGATCGTGACGTAATTCTTTCAGCATATTCTCAACTGATTTGACATTTATTTTGCTAGTATCAGTTTTAATTTCCGTCTTGTTTTGCTCATAATCAACAGTTAATTTATCATTTTTATTAAAAATAGATGTGTCATTTGGGCAAATAAAGCTGTGATTACTATACAAATTAGTTCTTCTGGCATAGAATCCATCCGATTTAGGAACTAATGAAAATTCTACAGCAATATCATCGCGCATTAATAAACGAGTACCATCATTTGCACGTTCAAATTCCTGATTAAGGCTTAGATTTTGGATGAAATTTATATTTATATACCTGGGAAGACGAAGTTTTACTTTCTTTACAAAATTTGTAGAATCAAGCGTTATATATAAATGCCCTGAAAACCCACTCGACTCAGGAACAATAGGAACAAAACCCAAATCCATACATTTTTCGCCAGCAACTTGCACTGTATCAAGCAAATAGTATTTATAGAAATCGGGACCACCTACTGATAGCGGACTTACAAAAGGCTTTAAAAACAAATAAATATCGTTGGCGTATATATCTACATCTTTAAAAGCTTCCTTCAGAAATTGTTCTACCCCTTCATCAGATAGCATTTCATCAATCCCGGTATTTTTTTTGCTAACGCAAAATCGCTTTTCGGAACGAGGTTTATTTCTAAAAAAATAGTTCTCATTTATTTCCTTCATCGAAATGGGTAGTATCGGTTTACCCGAAAACTCAGAAGTATCAACATAATTGGTCAAAAAATCAAATCTCTTTAAAGTATTTTTATATTTGTCTTTTTGAAAACCATTAATTGCTACCTGAACTTTTTGGTTATGAAAATTGCTGTAATATGCTTTATTTAAAGGGTTATATTTATTTTTTGACTCGATTACTTTACGTACAAAATCAACTGCAGGATTTCCTTTTTTCTTGTATCTTAAATTTCTTTTTCGCACTACTACTTCCGAAATAGAGTAATCTTTTCTGCACAATAAGATTTTCAAATTATTCGATTTGTCTACGTTAAATGAAATGTATTTGGGCTTAAAAGTTATGGATGTGGCACAAAGAATAGTGCGATTAGATGGAATTTTTAGATTAAATTTACCTTCATTATCAGTTAATACACCTATTGAAGTACCTTTTAAGTTTATTGAAATAAATGGCAAAGGTTCACCTGAAATTGAATCAATAACAATGCCTTTAATTGAATTCTGAGCTTTTAAGCTGCAAAAAATACAATTGAGAATAAGAATAATGCTTGCTAAATAGTATGATTTTATGGTCATTTACAATCAAAATATTTTTGAGAGGCAAATATAGTATAAATGAATAAATAAATACCAACTAAAATAAAATCCATGAAATATGACGTTGAAATTAACTAAAAATACCCTAATCGAAAATCAAGATATTAAATTTTGATTATAAAACTGACTTTAAGTTTTAAATCTATATTTATCTAATCTAACAATTTAGAATTAGTAATCGGTTCATATTTAAATTTGATTTAATCAGATATAATGTTAATAAATATTTGTTTTTAACACTAAAATGATGAAACTGAATAATTTAAAATTTGGGTTTGATTTTAATTATTAAATTT
>CAZEEB010000246.1:0-3122 GCA_964511245.1 uncultured Paludibacter sp. | reverse complement strand
AATTTAAATTTAAAATCATTTTTTATGAAGAAAATTACGACAATAGTCTTATTTATTATCTTTTACATCTCAAGTATTTTCTCAGCAAACATTTCGAATAAGCCCGTTGGAGAAACTCCCGAATCAAAACGTTCGCCCGAAAATCAGGTATTTCAGTTTATGCAAAGTGGTACTTGTACAGCGTGGGCTGACAGTTCTAAAACCAATTCAACACTATATTTATGGATTCCGGAAAATTGCAAAAAACTACGAGGCTTGGTTATCATGTGCAGCAATGTGCCGGAACACATGCTGGTAGGACATGCTGCCATCCGAAAAGCCTGCGAGGCCAACGATTTGGGAATTATCTGGAGTACACCTTCGTTTATGAATTTCAGAAAAACCACAAAAGACGGTAAAACGCTGAATATGGCGCTGGAGTACAAAACAGCCGTAGATTTTCTCCAACAAATACTCAACGGTCTGGCCGAAAAGTCAGGATATGCCGAAGTGGCAACAGTTCCGTGGTTGCCTATGGGCGAATCGGGCCATTTATTGATGGTGGATGCTTTGCTGGAATATAGTCCGGAACGTTGCATGGCCGGCGTGTTTATAAAAAATAATCATCTACCACCAAAAAACAGAGATGTTCCAACACTGGTTGCTTTCGGAACTGCTCAGGAATGGGGACAGGACAAAGTGGATATTCGTACCCGCTGGAATGATGTGAAAGCTGCTTATGAGGGAATTCTAAATCAACGGAAGCAAAACCCGAACTGGCCCTTAAGCTATATTATTGACGGTTCGAGCGGACATTTTGATTGTTCGGAAAAACTGGCTCTTTATTTTGCAAGTTACATTGATTTAGCAGCAAAGGCTCGGCTTTCCGACGACGGTAGTGCAAAACTTAAACCCATTAAAATGAAAAAAGGTTTTCTGGCAGATATGCCTGTTCCGGGTCATGAAAATCATCAAGTTATAGCCTATGCCGACACGAAACCTGAAGAAGTTGCTTTGCCTTGGTTTTTTGATAAAGCAAGCGCATTGGAAGCACAATCTTTTGCTACTATCAACTGGAAAGCTGCAACTCAAATTCCGGCATTTTTGAATGACAGTGGAAAAATTGCAGCCTTTATCTTTAACGGAATTTCAAAACTGAGTCCTTCCGATTTTGGCAGTGATGGTTTGACATTTAGCGTAAAACCGGTTATGCTGGAAAAAATTCCTGTCAATTTCACGGTTGGAGCCGGCAAAAAACTGGCTATGACAACCGAAATGCCGGTTTTGGAATGGGTTTGTGGACAATTCAAACCTCTTGGTAATAATAAATTCCGCATTTCGCTCGACCGGATGTATCCAAATACAACCAGTTATCTCGGTGTCCGTCAGCAGGGGAATGATAGCATTCGGAGTATATTTCAACCTTGCGGTTTGACACTTCCAAAGAATAACTCCGGAAAACAGCAGAAAATCACTTTTGAAAAAATAGCTGATGTGGTGGCAGGAACTAAATCAATTCAGCTTGCAGCAAGTTCAGATTCAGGTTTGCCGGTTGAATTTTATGTGGTGGCAGGGCCGGCAATAATCGATAACGGAAAACTAATTTTTACAAAGATTCCTCCGAAAGCTAAATTCCCGATAGAAATAACAGTTGCAGCCTGGCAGTGGGGGCGTGCCACTGAACCTAAGATAAAAATGGCAGAAATTGTAAAACAAAAATTCAAGATGTTGAAAATTAAATGATTAACAGAAGTTTGGAATGATTAAAATTTTAATAAGAAAAAACAAAAAAAGATTGATGTAACATTATTACCATCATTTGATACGATATTCATATTATTAAACACTACAAATAACATATTTTTGTATCGTGAATTTTCGCAAAGCAAGTGATTGTATTATTTACAAATCTTAAATTAATATTATACAAATGCACAACTTACAAACAAAACAGAAATGGGCACTGATGTTTTTACTTATAAGCTTCAGTTTTAGCCTGAGTGCCCAAAAAAAACTGATAATGGGTACTGTAACCGATCAGCAAAAAGAACCACTTGCCGGCGTTACCGTAAAGGTTAAAGGCACAAAAGATGGTACAATTACTGATTTTAATGGAAAGTATTCTGTGAAAGCCGACACGAAAGCTACTTTGGTTTTCAGCTTTTTAGGAATGGAATCTACTGAAATTAAAATTAACGGCAATGAAATTGTAAATGCAACACTTGAAGATAGAGCCGTACAACTTAATGAAGCTGTAGCCATTGGTTATGGTACTGCACGGAAGCGAGATTTGACAGGTTCGGTTGGTAAGGCTGACATGGAGTCAATGACTAAAGCACCCGTAGCTTCTTTTGATCAAGCTTTAGCCGGACGTATTGCCGGTGTAGTTGTTACCTCGGCCGATGGTCAACCCGGTTCAACTTCACAAATTACCATTCGGGGTGGTTCGGTAAGTCAGGATACTTCGCCGCTTTATATTATCGATGGTTTTCCTGTCGAAAATATGGATATTAATTCCATCAATCCCAACGATATTGAATCTCTCGAAGTATTGAAAGATGCTTCTTCCATTGCCATTTACGGCGCACGTGGTGCAAACGGTGTAATTATTATAACCACCAAACGGGGAACAGTGAGTGCACCCAAAGTGACTTACAATTTTTCCATGTCATTTCAGAATGACGTGAATAGAATGAAAGTAATGGATCCTTACAATTTTGTAAAAATGCAGTTGGAATTAGACAGTGTTCAAAGTACTCCTGCTAATCCTGTAACACGTTTTTCCAAATACTATATTGACCCAACAAAAGGAATAGATTTAAACTATTACAAAACTGCAAGATCTTATGACTGGATGGATTTATTGCTAAGAACCGGATCTGTTACCAATCATTCTATTAATGTTACCGGAGGTAATATTGATACTAAATATTCCATATCAGGTTCTGTATTAAACCAACAAGGTATTATTATCAATACCGGTATGGATAAATATGATGGTAAATTTAGCCTCGACCAAAATATGTCGAAAAACCTGAAACTCGGTTTGACTGTTAACTTCTCAAATACCATAACTTTTGGAACAATTCCTTCAGCAGAGATCGGAAGAGCACACGTCTGAACTCCAGTCACCTGAAGCTATC
>CAZEEB010000245.1:0-3131 GCA_964511245.1 uncultured Paludibacter sp. | reverse complement strand
TATATTGATCACCAATGCTGAAATTCATATTATTAGCTAAAACAGGTTTTCCTTCAAGATTAAACACACTGTATGAATAAACTCCGGGTGTTTGAAAAGTAAGTTTTATTTCAGAATTTGTAATACCTGCCACAAAAAAATCATTCTGCAAAGTCAATTCATTGATTGCACTCTGTGAATCAACTACAACTCCACCTAAACCATAAGCCCCCGTAGTTTTACGACCCTGAATCGCTAATTTTAACGGTGAAAGATAATTCGTTGGGTCTGACACCATTATTTCAAGGTTGTAATTTCCTTTACTGAAATTGGCTGGTAACACAAAAGAATCATCATATATTATTGGAACATCAACTGTAGTAGCAAAGCTATAGGTTGGCAAAAGTTTCCTTAAATCAATGGTTGAAGGAATTTCCAGCACCAAAGCTCCTGTCGTTTGATTTGTAATGCGATAGCATACTTTCCAATCGCGGTAAATGGGTGCAAGTCCCACATTCGACCATTCCGATTTCAAATTAATGGTTTGACCCGGAACAAAAACTGCCGGACTGCTAACGCTGCGGACAATATACCGATAACCGGAAGATTTAATGCAATTTAACATAGTGTCTTTAAATCCTGCAGTGTATAAATTCCATTGGGAAGCATCTAGGTTTCCACCAATTGACGATACGTGATAATCAACAACTTGTGGTAAAGCACTACTGAAAGTAAAATATTTTGTCTCGATGCTTTCGATAATCACCGGCGCTGTTTTCCAACGTTCCGAAACCTTTGCCCAAGTGCTTGCTTTTTTTACATAATCCATAATCTCGCTTGGCCATGAATCACGTCTCCATCCAATTGGATATTTCAAATCTGTTTTTGTTAGTGCATATTCTAAACCGCCATATTCATCATTAAGCATAATAATTTGTTTGTTGGGAAATGCTTTTATATAGGTATCAATCATGTGTTGAACCGTAGCTTTTGTAATTGGAATTGCAGGAGTCGGTGGTGTTTCAAAACCAGACATGTGCCATTCGCCCCAATTGCCAAACGAACGAATTTCGACATAGCCAACCCTATCATCGTTATTAAATGTTCTTCCTAAATTAGCCACTAAGGAATCCTGACGCTCTAAAAACTGTGGATCATTCCAGTCGGGAACCCAGCATTTGTACTTAGCGCTGTACCACGAACTCATTAATCCATCTATATATGCAGGATAACAATGATCAACGCCCGAATCTAAACAACGAACAGCTAAACCATATAAACCTCTCCCATCCGGATCTGTTTTTGCAATTTCGGCTTCTGTGGTAAGGAGTGAAAAGTTATATACTCCCTGTGTGCTTTCTAAATCACTCCAACGGTAACGCTGGTAATGGTCAATACTAGGGTATGGAATACCTGATTTGGCTTGCCAATGGGCTAATCCTCGTCCGGGATTAAGGATTTCGGTATCTGAAATTGGAATGACTACCGGTGAAAACTTTACTGTATTTTGTGCCGTACTTAAAAAAACTATAAATGCGAAAATTGTAGTTAGGATTGATTTCATTGTATTGATGATAAACTTATTAGAAAATATGAATTTGAGATGAATGATAAATTATTAATATATCATTATGTTAAATATTTGAGTTTTTAGTACTAATTACTATTGTTCCCAAATCATAAGCACCATTTATTTTACGACCTTTTATGGCTAACTTTAAAGGTGCAAGGTATGTGGTAGGATCAGTAATGATAAGTTCTAAATTGTAGTTCCCATTTTTAAAATCTGACGGAACAACAAATGAATCCAGATAAGAAATGGGTGTATCAACATTGGTAGTAAAACTATAAGTAGGTAATAGTTTTCGTAAATCGATTGTTGATGGTGCTTCATACAATACAGCTCCTGTGGTTGGGTTACAAAGTCGGAAATACACTTTCCAATCCCTATAAATAGGACTTACACCCACATTTGACCATTCAGATTTCAGATTTACAACTTGACCGGAATTTATTGTTTTAGGATATTGTATATTTCTTAAAATAAAACGGTAACCGGCATACTTTATACAATTTATCAAAGTGTCTTTTACTCCTTGCGAAATTTCATTCCATTTTGTATCATTTGTATTTCCAATAGATGAAACATGATAGTCGATTATCTGCCGCAAGGCATTTTTATATTTAATTTTTTTGGACTCAACACTTTCAATAATAACCGGTGCAATTTTCCAACGTTCCAAAGCCAATGGTAAAGCTATGGAACTTTTCCAATTATCGAAAATGTCACTCAACCAAGAGTCACGTCGCCATCCAATAGGATACTTCAGATTTGTTTTTGAGAGAGCATATTCTAACCCAATTTCCTGATCCGTCAACATAATAAGTTGTTTATCAGGGAATGCTTTAATATAGGTATCAATCATGTGTAGAATGGTTGTTTTAGTAATTGGAACTGTCGGCATAGGAGGAGTTTCAAACCTCGACATGTGCCATTCACCCCAGTTTCCATACGAACGAATCTCGACATATCCTACCCTTGGATCATTATTAAATTCACGACCAAGTGCAGAAACCATTGAATCCTGACGCTCTAAAAAATAAGGGTCATTCCAATTTGGTACCCAACATGATTTATTGGCACTATGCCACTCGCCAATCATCAATTCATCGATATAAGTTGGGTAAGAATGGTCAATACCTGAATCTAAACATCTCACTGCAAGACCAAACAAACCACGACCATCAATATCATTTTTTGTGGCTTCTGCTTCTGCTTTCAACATAGAAAAGTCATATACAGCTTTTGACTTTTCTATATCGGACCAACGAACGCGCTGATAATGATCTACAGTAGGGAAAGGTAAACCTTCTTTTTGTTGCCAACGTGCTAAACCTCGTCCGGGATTTAGGATTTCAGTATCTGATAATGGAATAATTATTGGTGAGTACTTTACTACTGATTGTGCTGCAAGTAACAACGCAATATAAAGGAAAATTAAAGTTAGAATAGATTTCATTAGATATAAGGAGTTGAAATCGTTTAATTTACAATAACTTTACAAGTAGCTATTTTAAAATTGTCCTGAAGCTGTACAAAATGAATTCCTTTTCTCCAATTTTTCACATCCAACACCAAATTATTAGTATAT
>CAZEEB010000244.1:0-3146 GCA_964511245.1 uncultured Paludibacter sp. | reverse complement strand
AAATATTTTATAGTTGCCAATTTAATTAACTTTATCTGATTCCTACAATTAATTATAAATTATTAATTTTTTCGCTCTGCTTTGCCTCCTGGTTAGACCTGAATTATTAATTGGGTAAGCTCTTTTAAACTAATTCTTCCTTCATAAATAGCTTTGCCCGTAATTACAGCTGGTATAGCAGCTTCATGGAGCAACTCAATATCGTGGATGGAACTTACTCCACCACTTGCAATTAGATATAATTCGGGTTGTGCGACGAGCATTTTTTTGTAAAGTTCAATAGCCGGTCCCTCAAGCATTCCATCTTTGCTAATGTCGGTACAAATTACTTTTGTAATACCCTTTCGCAAATAGTTGTCTACAAATGTAAATAACTCAATATCAGTCGTTTCAAGCCAACCACCAATAGCTATTTTTTCATTTTTTACATCTGCTCCCAAAATAATTTTTTCGGCTCTGAAAGTACTTATCCAAGACGAAAAAACTGCCGGATTTTTAACGGCTATACTCCCACCCGTAACCATACTTGCACCGCATTCAAAGGCTATTCGTAAATCATCATCAGTTTTCAAACCACCACCAAAATCAACAACCAAATTAGTTGCCGAAGTAATACGTTCCAAAACGTTATGATTAACAATATGATGCGCTTTTGCACCGTCCAAATCTACCAAATGTAATCTTCGAATGCCAGCATCAGCAAACATTTTTGCAACTTCCACCGGATTTTCATTATAAACAGTTTTTTGTGCATAATCGCCTTGCGAAAGTCGAACACATTTTCCATCTATCAAGTCGATGGCAGGAATAATTTCTATCACGTTTTTTTCTAATTGTAGTTTTCTTTAAAAAAGCAAAACAAAAGTACTAAAAAAGGAAGGAAATGACAAATTGAATTTTCAGTTTATTGTTGTTAAGCAATTATTGAATATATTTGCATTCCAAATTAATATTAAAAACCAATGGGATTAGAATTATCTGAGATTTTGAAAATTGCTCCGGCAGCTGTTATTGGCCTAACCGCTCATGAGTTTTCACATGCTTACGCAGCATACAAACTTGGTGACGAAACTGCAAAAAAGGATGGAAGGTTGACTCTTAATCCCTTGAAACACATTGACTGGTTGGGATTCTTTCTGATTCTTATTGCTGGATTTGGTTGGGCAAAACCGGTGATGTTTAATCCTGATAATCTAAAAAACAAACATCTAGACGAAATAATTATTGCAATCGCCGGACCCATTTCAAATTTTATATTGGCTATATTGTTTTTCATTGTTGCCAGATTGCTTTATATGGTGGATGGTATCAGTGTTGAGATTGTTCAACTGATTGTTATTTGGGGAATTATAAATTTCAGCTTGTTTGTTTTTAATTTGATTCCACTCCCGCCATTAGATGGTTCGCACATTTATCTTACTTATCTGAAAGATATAAATCCTAAATTTATGATGAACTTGTATCGTTACGGGACTTTGGCTTTATTCCTAATAATAATTGCAGAAAACAAGCTGAATATCAACATTTTGCATATTTCCAATCTGGTAAGTGGAATAACATCGTTTTTCTTCAAACTAATGAATTTCAGATAATCATTAAAATGAATGCAAAAAATGCCTGAGATTTTAAATATTCTCAGGCATTTTTTATTTAATTAAATTGGAATAAAAATTTATTCTAAAACTTCTATTTTTAGAATTTTATCACCTGGACGAATTTCATCAATTACTTCCATGCCTTCAACCACTTTGCCGAAACAAGTATGGTTACGATCCAAATGAGAGGTATTTTTGCGCGAATGGCAGATAAAAAACTGTGATCCACCTGTATTACGTCCGGCATGAGCCATTGAAAGTACGCCACGGTCGTGATATTGATTTTCACCAGTCAATTCACAAGGAATAGTATAACCAGGACCTCCGGCTCCGGTTCCATTAGGACAACCACCCTGAATTACAAAATCGGGAATAACACGGTGGAAAGTCAAACCATTGTAAAAACCGCTTTCGGCCAGTTTAATAAAGTTTGCCACTGTGCCCGGTGCGTCATTTTCATAAAACTCAACCTGCATCTCTCCTTTTTCGGTAATAATCTTTGCTGTTTTCATTCTTATGTATTTATAATCGTTTTTGAATTAAGATTGCAAAGGTCGGGATGTTTTTTGGTATTTCCAAATATAATATAGTAAATATTCTTTCAGTAGTAGCTCTACTCAAAGTCATAAACAAACTATTTATTAAGCAATGGCAACTAAATGCAAATTATTAACTATAAATTATAAACTACGAACTATAAACTTAGCTACATCCATTCTTCCCTGATTATATTCCCCTTCACTCCCACAATTACCAGTTTTACAGGGATTTTACGTTTTGTATCGTCAACTGCTTTGAGTGCAAGATTCAGTAAGCCACCACAGCAAGGAACTTCCATTATCACTACTGTAAGCGTATTGATATTGGAGTTTTTAATCATAGTTTTTAGTTTTTCGATGTATGATTCTTTGTTCGAATCAAGTTTTGGACAAGCAATGGCTAAAATTTTCTCAGTCAGGAAACGGTTATGGAAATCGGCATAGCTGAATGCCACACAATCCGCTGCCAACACCACATCGGCACCTTTAAAATAACTCGCTTCCGGATTCAGTAAATGTAGCTGTACCGGCCACTGTCGCAATTGCGAAGGTGATTCGGGTGATGATGCGGGTGCCATTTTAAAGCCGGCAGCAGCAGTCGGTGCAAAAGATATTTCGCGACTTCCCGGGCAACCACCACCGTGATTATGCTGAACAGTGGCATTAACTGGTTTTGTGGCGCAACCTGCACCGTTGTGGTTATGAACTTGTGCAAAATCAATTTCGATTCCATTGGCACGCAAGTAACCAACACCCTGCTTCAGGTAATCCACTTCGCCATGTTCTTTGAGGTGTTTCAGGTGAGCAATTATGGTTTTTTCGCCTTTCGGAATCATGCGTTCAATGGTAGCAATTTCATTATAAGGTTCAGCTTCTCGTTCTTCCAATGTTATAGCTCCAACCGGACAATCACCAATACAAGCGCCCAATCCATCACAGAATAACTCACAGATCGGAAGAGCGTCGTGTAGGGAAAGAGTGCTCATAGCCACTTCTATCCGTGTGGTCATCG
>CAZEEB010000243.1:0-3174 GCA_964511245.1 uncultured Paludibacter sp. | reverse complement strand
TTTGGTTTGGAATCCGCAACTGGCTGCTCCTTATGTGGTTGATGCCGATGAAGAATTAGTGAATCGAATTGGAAAAGATGACATGTTACGTGGCGTAACTATTTCGGCCAATGGATTTTACGGTCCACAGGGACGTGTATTGCGCATCAATTTGGCCGACATGGATATAAACAATAAGATTGAAAGTTTCCGATACGGCAAATACAAAATTACCAATTATGAAATGGAAGGTTCTGCCATTGCCGGTCTCTCCAAATTGATGGGACATAAAGCAATGACTGTGTGTTGTATCATTGCCAATCGACGTGTGGAAGCCGCCAACACTGATTATAAACCTTATATTGAAAGTTTGGTTCAAACTGTTTTAGACAGAATCTAATTTATGTCAACAACCATAGCTGCCATATCTACAGCTCCGGGAATCGGAGGTATTGCTGTAATACGTGTATCGGGAAATGATACATTAAAAAACTGCGATTCAATTTTTGTGCCTCAAACTAAAAAAAACAGTCTGACCACACAAAAACCTTTCAGTATCAGCTTCGGAAGAATTGTAACTCAATCAGCTGAAGTTGTGGATGAAGTGCTGGTAAGCGTTTTCAAAGCTCCACACTCATTTACGGGTGAAGATGTAGTTGAAATTTCGTGTCATGGTTCCGTTTTCATCCAACAACAGATTCTGCAACTTTTGCTGGAGAGTGGTTGTACATTGGCTCAACCTGGCGAATTCACCCAACGGGCCTTTCTGAATGGCAAAATGGATTTATCGCAGGCCGAAGCAGTGGCCGATTTGATTGCTTCCACTTCAGCCGCTTCACACCGCATGGCTTTAAATCAAATGCGTGGTGGATTTTCGAATAAATTGGTGAAACTCCGCACCCAATTACTTGATTTTGTTTCACTTGTGGAACTGGAACTCGATTTTACGGAAGAAGATGTGGAATTTGCCGACCGTTCGAAATTAAAAAAACTCGCTACCGAAATCAGCGAACTAATTACCCGGCTTGCTGACTCATTCCGTGTGGGAAATGCGCTGAAAAATGGAATTCCGGTAGCTTTGGTTGGTGAAACGAATGTTGGAAAATCTACTTTACTCAATTTATTGTTGAATGAAGAAAAAGCCATTGTTTCAGATATTCATGGAACAACACGCGATTCAATTGAAGATTCTGTTGATATAAATGGTATTTCTTTCCGCTTTATTGACACAGCCGGCATCCGCAATACAAAGGATAAAGTTGAAAACATGGGCATCGAGCGAACCTATCAGAAAATTGAACAGGCTTCGATTGTGCTCTGGCTGATTGACTGTACACAGGTTAGCGAACATATTGAATGGCTTACCGACCGAATTGCCAAACGTGCTGAAGGAAAGAAAATTATTCTGGTATTCAATAAAATAGACAAAATTGCTGAAGATGAACGCGAAGTTCTAGGTGAACTTTTTGGACAATTTGAAGGAGAAAGAATTTATATTTCAGCACGAAATAAAATAAATACCGACAAACTGCAAAAAGCCTTAGTTGAAGCAGCCCAACTTCCCGAAATTCATCCGGGTGACGTGGTTGTCAACAATGTGCGTCATTTTGAAGCTCTTCAAAATGCTCAAAAAGCTATCAGCCGTGTGATAACAGGATTAGATTCCGGTATTTCCGGTGATTTCCTTTCGCAGGATATCCGTGAATGTATGCATTTCCTTGGGGAAATAACAGGTCAGATATCGAATGATGAGATACTAGGAAATATATTTGGGAAATTTTGTATCGGAAAATAGGAGTCAATTATTAACGATTAATTAGAATCGAAATTGAAACCGATGAAATTATAAAATAGTGGCTTGTTTTATAAACTCAATTGCAATGTGCAAAGCTTTTTTGGCTTCAGGTATTGGGTAGATTACCCAATCGTGTTGCATATCCTGAAACTCTTGAAAACTAAAATTACCAACACTTTTTACTTTTTCTGCCAAAAGTTTACAATCCGGATAAAACAATTCATGTGTAGCATAAAAAACCAAGATTTCTGCTAAACCGCTCACATTTCCATAAATAGGTGAAAGCAGGTAGTTTGTCATATCTTCAAGTCCTGCATAACGTTTAGCGGCTTCAATCAGACCATCTAATGGCAAAAGTTTATCTTTTCGTTCTTGTTTTATGATTTCAGGATTTTGCATGCTAAGATCCAGCCAGGGAGAAAAGAGAATGAGCTTGCAGGGCTGAATGACAGCCTTTTCATTGTGTAGTTTTTGTGCAAAAGATAGCGCAAGTCCACCTCCTGCCGAATCACCCATCAACATAAACCTATCGTTTGGAAATAATTTGATAAGCCTGTCAAATGATTGTTGAACCATCTCAAATGTTTGCTTATAAGTATTTTCAGGAGCAAGCGGATAGTCGATATAACTGACTTTGCTGTTTGTTCTCCGGGCAATATTATCAATTAGTTTCCAGTGCAGGGAGTTTCCTTCAATTACATAAGCGCCACCATGAAAAAATAGTATATGATTATCGGAAATAACATTGTAGGGCTGTAAGGTAACTACTGTTTTGCCCAAAACCTGAAAATCAGAAACTATAAATTTGTTTTGCAAATACTTTGGAACTAATAATTTGTTGCTCCTTGGAGGATGTTCGAAAGACTTTCGAACAAATTTCTTAGCGTTAATCAGACTAAGTGAAAAAGTGATAATTTTCGATGAAATACTGGACATTTAATTTAGTTGTTAAATTTAATGCCATCCGCCCAAAATCATTCCGGCCAAAGTCAGAAATACAACATAAAATCCGGCATCAATCAGAAACAAACGGAAGGTACGACCTACAAAGATATAAGTTACGCCAATACTGGTTGCAATCCACAGAACACTAACGAATAAGCCTTTTAATGCTCCACCCAAAAAATTAGTATGTTGTCCAACAAACATGGCCAAAGCAATTACTAAAACTATATGAAGCAAGCCTGAAAGTCCAAAAATAACAGCAGGATTACCGTGATTTCCGGAATTGTAAATACTACCGGAATCTTCTCTCCAGCCTTTTTTGAATAAAACCGAATGCCACAATGCACCCAGAGCAAAGGATAAAACGACTGAAACTATTACTGCCAGCCAGTTTATTTGGAAAAAATTCTGAAATAAATGCATGATATTTAGTTTGAAAGTTAATAAAGTTCGTA
>CAZEEB010000242.1:0-3205 GCA_964511245.1 uncultured Paludibacter sp. | reverse complement strand
GTACGGGTGTTTACCAATACAAAACCAACTGTTGATTCGTCAGCACCAACCGATGTCAGGCCGGTGTACCAATAAGCGTTATTGTCTTCGCCATATACCATCGAAACTTGCTCGGTAATTTTCAACTTGCCTTCGTTGGAGAAATTCCAGTAACCTTTCACATATTCGCCCCAGTCGTTAAGCTGAGTTTCAACAAAATTGCCCGGCTGAATTCGGTCAACCCATTTCGGAGTGTTTTCTATCGAATAGTCTTTAATTTCGCCGGTTTGAGCATTCACAATCACAACTCCTTGTGCTTCGTCACCTGCAAAACCAATCGTTTTTTTGAATTTGGTAACCACCCAATAAGGAGTACCGGCATCGTCAATTTCGAATGAATAATCGGTTAAACCAGTGTGCCAATAACCATGAAAATAAAGATAACGTTCCAAATTATCGTTGAAATAGGCTTCCGACTGATATTTGATATAGACCTTTTTACCATTAATTTCCTGCACCAGTTTCACATCCCGCTCGTTACAGGCATTTACCATCACATATCCGTTGGTTCCCTGCATGTTTTTTTGCCATTTAAAAAATCCGGAATGAAGCAATGGAGCAACCCAATACAGGTCGTTATTTACTTTTTGGATATTAAAAGTTCCAAGTGTAACCTGACTTCCCAAAGCCGATTGCGAACCCAGCACTTTGTCGCCAAGCAACTGTGCCAACGACTGATCCACCACACGGATTTTTTCTATGGAAATGGGCAGCATGTGGCTCGAAATGTTCGATTCGGTTTCCACTTTTCCAATCAAATTACGGTATTCGCCCGTTCGCAACAATGCCCAGCTGGTAATGGCAGGAACGACTGTAATGTAAAGTCCTAATACAATCAAGAATATAAAGGAGATTTTGCCGGGTTTACCCAGTTTAATGCTCGGAGTATTGTTTTTTCCCTGAACAACAGTAAACGGATTGTTGAGCAAAACCCAAACACCGATTAAAATCATCAGCAATACGGCAAAACCTGTAAATCCGTAATTTACGGTTGGCATTTGCGTATAAAGCAGAAAACATGCAACAATAAGTACTAAAACGAGATTGATTAGTTTTTTCATTTTGGGTTGAATATTAGTTTATTATAAGCCGTAAAGATACAATATTTTATTTATCAGTTTTATTCGCTGTTGTACTTTCCTTTAATTCATTAAGGATTTGAATGATTTTATCTAATTTGTCAATTTCAATATTTTTCAACATAATTGTCAATGCTTCAATTTCCTTTTTTGCATCAATATTGGTTTTGTAATCTGCTTCGGCGTGCATTCGGTCGCGTTGATTTTGTCTGTTTTGAGACATCATAATTATAGGCGCAGCATAGGCAGCCTGTGTTGAGAATAAAAGATTGAGCAAAATAAACGGATAAACATCCCAATGATACATAAATCCAACTAAATTTAATCCCATCCAAAGTACGACCAATACTGTTTGAATAATGATAAAACTCCATGAACCCATTCCATTTGCAACTGAATCGGCTATCCGATTTCCAAAACTTAAAGATTCGACATGTTTTGCATGCCAGTTTTTTTGATTTTCCATTTTTGATTCGTTTTAATTAAAAATACGAGTTATAATTATTAAAATAAGTTATTTGTTTAAAAACCAAATACTTAAATTTAAAATGCTTGCAAATGTAACCCAAAACAAATAGGGAATCAGGAGAAATGCTGCTATTTTATTGATTTTATAAAAAGCAAAGATAGTAAAGATAATTGCAATAAGCATGGCTATAATTTCAATGAAAGCTATTCCAAGTGTGTGTAGATTAAAAAAAAGAAATGACCAGCCTAGATTCAATACAAATTGAACTGTAAAAAGCTGCATAGCCCTTTTCCGTCCATTAATTGTTGAATTCCATATAATACCCAACGAAATGCCCATCATTAAATACAACACAGTCCACACCGGACCAAAAATCCAATTGGGCGGATTAAAGGATGGCTTGTTCAGAAATTGATACCAATTAGTAATCGCATTAATGGTGCTAAAGCCACTTAAAGTGCCCATTATTAAACAAATGAAAGCACTGAAAATAATTTAAATGGTTAGTGATTTCATAATTTTATATTTTAAAATAAGTTTCCAATGATTTATTACGGTATTCAAAAATACCTTTTACTTTCCGGTTTACAAATAACTTACCAGCAATCCAACCAAATATCCATTTTCCAATGTCGTAATGCAGAATATCTGTCATAATAACACCACCATTAACTGCTTTGAAATGGTGTTCGTGATGCCAGATCCGGTATGGGCCTTTGCGCTGTTCGTCTACAAAAAATTCCTTTTCCCTGATATGAGTTATTTCTGTACACCATTTTATTGGGATATTGAGCATTGGACGTAGTTTGTAGTTAATCAGTAAGCCTTCGTACATTACGTCGGGTAGTTCAGATATTATTTCAAAAATCATATCGTCCGGCGTAATTTCGTTCAGATTTTTAGGCGTTGCAAAAAAGTTCCAGGCTTTGTCGAGACTTATTGGTAGAAATTGTTCTTGCTTGAGTCGTTTCATTCTTTATTGAGTAAATGTATTTGGATAATTTAAACAATTAAAGAACCTCAAAAGTTTATCCTACATTTCTACATGACTGAATTCTAATAATTTAATACAATACAAAAAAATCAATTTAACTTGGTTTGTAGTTCTTAATTTAACTTGATTTTTGGCCAGCGGGGATCACCACTTTTTATTTCTGTGACAAAAACCCACTATTCAGTGACACATTTACCCTCTATAGTGAATTTATTTTTAATAATGAGGTTTGAATTCTACTTTTGTTTTCATAATTTAAAAATGAAAACAAAATGAAACGAAACATTTCCAGAGCAATTACCGCTCGTCAGTTAAACCTGATGCTATTAATTGCGATTTTGTTTGTCGGTTGCGCAACCACCGAAGAAGTAGAAATCGTAGCACGTGATGCAGCCTCAGTAGGCAGTTATCCAATTGTTGGTACAAGTCAAACCAAATCCTGGGACAGTGCCGGAAACATTATCACTCCTCTTTTTGGGGAAGCATTTTTTGGGCAGGATGGTCAATATGTGCATACAACTCCCGTTTACACCAAAAGCAGCGATGGACTTACTGTTAAAGACGAAGTAACCGGCCTTACATGGCAAAAAAGTTATGACAGTGGCACTTATTATTGGGGAGCAT
>CAZEEB010000241.1:0-3246 GCA_964511245.1 uncultured Paludibacter sp. | reverse complement strand
CTTCAAAAACCAATATAAAAAGTTCCGTGACACTTAGAATATGGAAGTTTTTACGAAATTTCTTCATTATTTGCTTTTTTTCAAGCATACTATGGGTTTTAATTGATTGGTTTACACCAATATACATTACTCCATTAATGATAATTCGCTCTATTGAATTTGTTTTTAGAGAAGAATTACCTAAAAACAGTAAAACATGGGTATCAATTGACGAGATTTCGCCAAATATTGTACAAGCAGTTGTTGCATCTGAAGATAATTTGTTTTTGACACATCATGGTTTTTCGTTTGAGGATATGAGTAAAGCCTTTGAGCATAATTTGAAGGGTAGAAAAATACGAGGTGGTAGTACTATTTCACAGCAAACTGCAAAAAATGTGTTTCTATTTCCAAATCGTTCGTATGTTCGGAAAGGGTTGGAAGCTTATTTCACTGTTTTAATGGAACTTACCTGGTCAAAAAAACGAATTATGGAAGTATACCTCAATGTTATAGAAATGGGAAATGGTATTTATGGTATCGAAGCTGCTTCAATGGAACATTTTGGAATTCATGCTTCCAAACTCACAAAATCGCAAGCAGCAAGCATTGCCGCTTGTTTGCCTAATCCACGTCGCTTTAATGCTGGCCATCCTTCCGGATATATTCAACGCCGAAAAGCTCACATTTTAAGTTTAATGGCTAAAGTAGGTCCGGTAAATTTTAGTAATAAAACTGAAATCTTAAAACCCAGGCACAAAAGAACATACTAATTTTAAAATTATAGTTAACTTTTTCAATCAGAGTATTTTACGAATTTTATTGCATTATGAACAAAATGATACAATTTCATGATTGGGGTTTGACTGAATATAATGAAGCTTGGTCAAGGCAGGAAAAATATTTTAAAACTAATATTGATCTTAAATTACGAGCCCAATCAACTGAAAATTACCTTATTTTTTGTGAACATCCTCATGTTTATACTCTAGGAAAAAGCGGTGATGAACAAAATTTATTACTTGATTTTATTCAACTTCAGGCAAAAGATGCTCAATTTATAAAATCAAATCGCGGAGGTGATATTACATATCATGGACCAGGACAAGTGGTGGGTTATCCAATTTTTGACCTTGCTAATTTTAATATCGGGTTGAAACTTTATATTTTCAAACTTGAAGAAGCAATTATCAATACACTTGCATATTATGATATTAAATCTACCCGATTAGAAGGTGCTACAGGTGTTTGGATTGATGTAGGTATGGCATCGTGTCGTAAAATATGTGCAATCGGAGTGCGGAGTTCACACTTTATAACAATGCATGGTTTTGCTTTAAATGTAAATACCAATCTTAATTATTTTGACTATATAAATCCCTGTGGCTTTGTAGACAAAGGAGTTACATCAATTCAAAAAGAACTTGATAAAAGTATTTCAATGAGTGAATTAAAAAAAATATTAAGAGAAGAATTAGAAAACTGTTTTCAATAAAATTTTAAAAACTGTTTCCTGTATTTTAGATTTTAATGTCCGAAATAATTGCCTTTTCTGTATTTTCAAATAATAAATTAAAATCCATATCATTCACTTTGAGAGGCTTGTGAATTGTGAACTTAAGATGATTCCCTATTCCAAGAGGGAAACTACCATATCTGAATACCTTCCACGAATTGTTAATTGTAATAGGAATAACATAAGCACTTGGAGCATATTTACATAAAATTTTCAACCCATTAATTGCAAATGGTTTCGGATGTCCATCTTTGGTTCGGGTTCCTTCAGGAAAAATAACCGCCGAATGAGATTGAGTTTCTATATATTCAGCTAATTTTTTTAAAAGTGGTAAAGCTTGTTTTGGGTCATTGCGGTCAATCAATATCGAACCACCATGATTTAAATTGTATGAAACACTGGGTATGCCTTTTCCCAACTCTTTTTTACTCACAAATTTTGGATGAAACTTCCGCAAAAACCATGTAACACCAATCACATCATATAATCCTTGATGATTTGCCACAAATATAAGTGGCTTTCCTTCTGGAATTAATTCCCTGTTTTCTACTTCAAAATCAGATATTAGGAAATATAAAATTCCTATTAAAAGGAAATTTAAGCATTCAACACTTTTCTTATGTGCTTTATATCCAAAAACATTAAAGCAAAACCACTGAATGGGCTGAAATAATATAAGGAAGAAGAAAAATAAAATATAAGCTATAATTGAAAAGGGAATTGATACTATTTTTTGCATTTTCTGAAATTATATTTAGTCCAAGTCAAAAAGCAAGTTAGTGTTTAAAAGGTGGTATTACCTTCAGTAAATCATTGATATAGATTGATATAACTGTTAATTATAAAATCAGACATTAAATCACTAAGTCAATATTTAGGAAACTGCTCATATCCTCACCGGTAGCATCGTTATAATCTTCTTCTGTTTGTTGAATTGAATTCAGATCAATATCTCCCGAAAGTTCAATTTTACTTAATACTAATTTTAAAGTACGTGTTGCAACCCATGCATACCCCAATCCAAGTGTAAACAAAAGAATTAATAAATTTACAAATCCAACTTTAAAAATATCGCCGGCAGTAAGGCTGGCTTTGAATTTAATTTCTTTAGCATCTTTAGTTAAGCTCAGATTATCAACGTAGTATGAAAAAAGTTTTTTATAAAACCAGAAAAAGTAAATGCCAAGAGTTAGCAATGACAGTATAGTACCTACCAAATTTAAAATAAAATAATCGGCACCATTTCCTTTGTATTTAAACTCAATATCACCACATCGAATATTCCCCAGCACGTATTTGCGCATGTTAATATCCATCCATGAAGTATAAATACCAAGTGTGATGATGCTATAAAAAATCCATTTAAAAAAGTTGAAAACAAACTCTGAACGATTGCCTCGATACCCAAATTGGATACCACGCCATGTAGTGCGAGATAATCGATATCGGTAAGAACCATGTATGGCAAGTGGTATTAAGGCTATTAATGCAAAATAAAATACAATTGCTCCAATAATTGGCATATCCAAAAACATCATGAGTAAGAAAAAGCCAAAAATAAGAACAAAAATCAATAGAGTTTTGATATATCCTATAAACATTTCTCTGCCAGTACCATGAAACGAAAAGTTATCACCATCAAGAAAAGTAGAACTATATAAATAATTTAATTTTTTTGCTTTTGCCCAAGGATAATACAAACTCAGTGTTATAGCAGATAATAGCCAATTAATTAGCAAGATACCAAAATA
>CAZEEB010000240.1:0-3262 GCA_964511245.1 uncultured Paludibacter sp. | reverse complement strand
ATGGGCTTGAAAGTCTACGGACCGGATTTGGAATCGATAGAAAAAGCGGGTATGCAATTCGAAAAAGCGTTGAAGCATGTTTCTTCTGTCAAAGGTTCGTCGGTGTTTTACGACCGCGCTGTGGGAGCACCTTATCTGGAAATAAAGCTGAACCGCGAAAATATGGCGCGCTACGGAATGACCGTGAGTGATGTGCAGGAAATCCTGCAGGTAGCTATGGGTGGTATGGCGTTGAGCACTTCGGTGGAAGGACGCGAACGTTTCCCGATGCGCGTACGCTATGCCCGAGAGTTGCGCGATAATCCCGAAGACATTAAGCGGATTCTAATTCCGGCGATGAACGGAACGCAAATTCCATTAAGTGAACTAGCCGATATCAATTATACGCGCGGTGCGCAAATGATAAAAACCGAGAATACGTTTTTGGTGGGTTATGTCATTTTCGATAAGCTGGAAAGCAAAGCCGAAGTAGATGTGGTGAACGAAGCATCCGAAATGCTGAAGAAAAAGCTGGATTCGGGCGAATTGAAATTACCTACCGGTGTAACCTATAAATTTGCCGGAAACTACGAAAATGAGATTCGGGCTACGGAGCGTTTGTCAATTGTGATTCCGATCAGTTTATTACTGATCTTGCTTTTGTTGTACTTCCAGTTCAAGACGGTAACAGCTTCCTTTATCCATTTTTCAGGCGTGTTTGTGGCATTTGCCGGTGGATTTATCATGCTGTGGCTCTACGGGCAGGATTGGTTTCTGAACTTCTCCATTGCCGGAATGAATCTGCGCGATTTGTTTCAAATGCATCCGATTAATCTGAGTGTGGCGGTCTGGGTGGGATTTATCGCTCTGTTTGGTATTGCCACCAACGACGGTGTAATTATGGGAACCTATATTCATCAGGTTTTCGAAGATAAGAAACCCAAAACGGTACATGATGTGCGCGAAGCGGTGATAGAAGCTGGCAAAAAGCGGGTTCGTCCCGCTATGATGACTACGGCTGTGGCGGTAATTGCCTTGTTGCCGGTACTTACTTCCACCGGAAAAGGTGCGGATATTATGGTGCCAATGGCTATCCCTACGTTTGGAGGAATGATTATTCAGGTAATGACCATTTTTGTGGTACCGCTGTTTCAGGCGATGTGGAGAGAGAAAACATTGAAATAAGATAGAAATATATTGAATTAGATTGAAATAAGATAGAAATGTATTGAAATAGGATAGAAATATATTGAAATAGGATTGAAATATATTGAAATATATTGAAAGTAATTATTTTTACAATTGAAATATATTGTTTGAAAACTAAATGATTTTGAATATGGAAAATAAAAATTTTATTACGATTAAGGATTTACAAGTTTATCAATTGTCAAGAAAGCTTTCATCAATTGCATGGGATATTTATTCTAAAATGTCTTTCGAAGAAAAGAAGCTAATGGGAGACCAATTTATTAGAGCTACTGATTCTATCGGAGCTAACATTGCTGAAGGATATAGTCGCTTTCACTTTTTAGACAAAGTAAGGTTTTATTATAATGCTCGGGCTTCTCAATCTGAATCCACAGATCATTGGCTTGAATTGTTATTTGAACGAAATAAAATAAATCAGCAAGTTTTTGACGAATATAAATCTATTTCAAAAGATCTTCAGATAAAGTTGAATAACTTTATAAAGTTCACAAAAAATGAAAATGAAAAACCAAAATAATAATAGAAATATAGAAATATCAGGAAATAGCTGTAAATTCATGAATTTAAGAGAAATACAACAAAATATTTCATCGCGTTTGAATGTATTTCTAAATACATCGAACTGGCTTAGGATATTTCTTTATATTTCAATGTATTTACTATTTCCATGTGTGTCTATATTTTCCCAATCCGATTCTTTGATGCATTACCTGGAACTGGCAACTAAAAACAATCCGACCGTTTTGCAGCGATACAATGAATATCAAGCATCCTTGCAAAAAGTTCCGCAGGTGGGCAGTTTACCCGATCCGCAATTGGAAATGGGTGTTTTCCTAAGCCCAATGGAATTGATGGCAGGATATCAGGTGGCGGATATCAAGCTGATGCAAATGTTTCCGTGGTTTGGTGTCATCAAAAATGCCAAGGACGAAATGAGTCTGATGGCAAAAATGAAGTTCGAAGCCTTTAGAGATGCCAAGTTGCAGGTTTACTATGATGTGCAGCGTGTCTGGTTCGACTTGTATAAAGTCAGGCAGAATATTCGCATTTCAGAAAAGAACGTTGAACTGCTGAAAACGATTGAGCGGCTAACACTGATGAAGTTTCGGTCAGGTTCATCGGGTAGCAGTTCATCAGCTTCCGGTGGAAACATGTCTGGGAAAGCTGCTCAAACAACGAATTCCAACTCCTCAGGCATGATTACTATGGGTAATGGTTCCGGCAGTTCAACGGCTTCTCGCCCTCCAACTTCATCAGGTTCGGCTTCTATGAGTTCTGCAACGGGAGTTTCCGGTTTGTCGGAAGTGTACCAAATTCAGATTGAAACGGCAAATTTTGAAGATAATATTGCTTCCCTGAAAAATGAAGAACAAGTTGCAGTGGCACGTTTCAATAGCTTGTTGAACCGCCAACAGAAAACCCCAGTTGCATCCATTGAGTTGTTGCCAACAGAACCGTTGGATATTGCCTATTTGTCGGTGAATGATTCGATGTTTATGCGAAACCCGATGCTGGGCATGTTGCAGTACGAGCAACAATCGCTCACAGCCCGTACCAACATGCAGAAGCAAATGGGACTGCCGATGGTAGGGGTGGGGTTGAACTATTCGGTTATCAGCAAAAGCGAAATGTCCACTTCGCCCATGAACGGACAGGATATGATAATGCCAATGCTTACGCTAAGTTTGCCCATTTATCGCAAAAAATACAAGGCCATGCAGACTGAAACCAGTTTTTTGAAAACAGCTTCCGAGCAAAACTATCAGGCAACGTTAAATATGCTCCAAACACAGTATTATGAGGCATTGCAACAATATAACGATGCTTCGCGACGCAAGAAATTGTACGATAATCAAAGCCAGTTGGCTAAAAAGTCACTGGACATTTCCATTAAAACCTTTTCATCGTCGGGCACCGGCTTAAGCGATATTTTGCGCATTCGGCAGCAATTGCTCGACTACGAATTGAAACAAGTGGAAGCGGTGGTAGAATATAATAAGGCAGAATCGTTGATTAAGAGGTTGATAAGATCGGAAGAGCGTCGTGTAGGGAAAGAGTGTTCAGAGCCGTG
>CAZEEB010000239.1:0-3285 GCA_964511245.1 uncultured Paludibacter sp. | reverse complement strand
AGCTATGCACGGCTCTGAACACTCTTTCCCTACACGACGCTCTTCCGATCTGGGAATCCTGAGTTCCCAGAAATAAACTATGGATTCAATTTTGGAGCATCTTACAAAGGTTTTGATTTGTCAGTATTATTTCAGGGAGCTACCAATACAACCAAGATTATGGGAGGGAAATTTCAGAAACCTTTCGATGTTAATGGCGGGATACTTGGATTTACAGTTGATGAACGCTGGACACCCGAAACAGCAAGTACTGCACAACGTCCAAGGTTGACACTGAATTATGCTAATCCAACCAGTTATCTGCCTTCTACTCTTTGGGCACGGGATGGTTCATATCTAAGACTTCGGAATGTTGAATTATCGTATCGTTTTGATCGTAAAATGATCAAAAAAGCTTTAGGTGTTGTTGGATTACGCATTTATGTTAATGGGCAAAATCTACTGACTTTTGATAAGCTCAAATTTCTCGACCCAGAAGGAAGCACCAATGATAGTTGGACCTATCCACAGTTAAAAGTTTACAATATGGGCATAAAAGTTGATTTCTAACTAAAAAATTATATTCATACAATGAAAAAAATATATTATTTATTTCTGTTAGTAGTCATTGTACTCACTACAACTTCTTGCAATGACTTTATGGAATTTCCACCATCGGTTTCATTTAATGTTGACTCAGTATTTTCAAAATACACCAACGCGATAAAAATGGTGAATGATTTGTATAATTACCCGATACCATTAAATTTTGATACTCGTGCATTTGGGGCAAATGGAACTCGTATGGGTGGCGGCTCATTTGCAAGTGCATTAACTGATGAGGGCCAACCATTTGATGTGCAACAGGGTTATCAGGTTCAGCGATACTACAATGGAAATGTGGAGCCAAGTACTTGTGCATCATGGTCGAGTGCCTATAAAGGTGAAGATGATTATGCTCAAAAATGGATAACGATTCGTAAGGCATACATAATATTGAATAATATTGACAGAGTACCAGATGGGACATTCCCAACAACACAGGGAATCTCACCAATTTTGCAGAAAAACCGTATTAAAGCAGAATGTAAATTGATGATTGCTTTGGTTTATTTTGAAATGTGGAAACGATATGGTGGAGTTCCAATCATTACAAAGGCATTCTCTGTTACTGATAGTTATGAATCAATGAAAGACAAGCGTGCTTCACTTGAAGAAACCTATAATTATATAAATGGCTTGTTGACGGATGTCATGACAAATTATGCCGATGCTTTACCTGCAAAGATTTCAGTTTCATCTGAGTTTGGAAGATTCCCCATGGCTTTGGCTTATTCCTTGAAAGCCCGTATGGAACTTTATGCGGCAAGTCCTTTGTATAATACCAATCAACCCTATTCCACAGCACTGGGTGAAAACTCCAATCTGATTTGTTTTATGAATTACGATAATGAACGTTGGAAGAAAGCCGCAGATGCTGCATCTGCTGCCATTGATTATTGTATTACCAATGGGTATGCTGTTGTAGATGATCCGACTCAGAGAGACAATGCCAACAATTATACAGCAGCATGCATTAACTATCCAAATAAGGGAAACACTGAAGTAATCTGGGGAGTATTGGAAGCTAATAATGGTAACTGGTATTATTACAATCAGATTCGTAGTCTTTCAACTTATGGTACTTATGGTTATGCGACTAATTTGGTACCTCTGAATCAAATTGAACGGTATGAATTGAAATCTAATGTTTCTGGACAATACAAGTCATGGGATGATATTCAATCATATTCAATTAGTTCTATTGCAAATGGTACATCTGCTATAGATGGTGGAAAATTAGTAGCTGCAGTTGCCCGTAAACCTTATGAAGGATTAGACCCACGTTTTTATGCTTCAATTGCATACAATGGCTTGATAGATTATGGTACTGAACCATATATTGACATGGCTGATGCTTGGATTGATGGAAATGGAAAGTCGGATTCAATATTCACAAATCTTTGTGGAGGTCAGGGAACACGTAAAAGTCGTGTATCAGTATTGCATTACGTCCGTAAATTTAACCGCGGTTGGGAATTAAGAGAAAGTTCAATGACACCATTAAATATTTATATGCGAATGGCAGAACTTTATTTAATCAGGGCAGAAGCACTGAATGAATATTATCACGGTCCAAATGCACAGGTTGAAACAGATTTAAATTTCATTCGTACACGTTCCGGAATGCCAAATGTTATGACAGGGCAATCCTATGATGATATGCAAAAAACCATTGCACACGAAAGAAATATTGAAATGTATTACGAAGATCAACGTTGGTTTGATTTACGCAGAACACTTCAATCCGAGAAAAAAATTCCAGTAAATATATATAAATTAGCCATTAAGAAGTGGTATCATGCTCCCACAGAAAACTGGCCTTATAAAATCACCTACGAAAAGCAACTTTATAGCACCAGGGTGTGGTATAATAAATGGTATATGAATCCTTTCCCATCGCAGGAAATTGATAAAGGATATGGATTAATTCAAAATCCGGGTTGGTAATTAAATCTAATTAAAAATACAAAATCACAAAAAAATGATGGATTTAAAATACGATATGAAGATTTCATATAAAAGAGTTTTAGCTTGGTCTTGTTTCACCATTTTTGCTTTTATTGGTTTAATGGCACAAAACCTCAAAGTGAAGGGCAATGTACAAGATACAGATGGCAAATATATAAGTTTTGCCATTATCGGTAATGGTGATGTTTCAGATACCGCTGATATACGTGGCAACTTTGAAATAACTACAAATAAAGGAACTGTATTAAATGTGCGAAAAAGCGGCTATCAGAACCGTATAGTAAAAGCATACTCAGCTTTGACAGTTGTACTTCAACCTTTATCGGGAGAAAAAAATGTAGAATTGCTTTTTGAAAGCCGTAAGGATAAAGAAGTTACATCTTCCGTTTCAACGCTTAGCAGTGATCGAATCAGTCATAATTCGGTGCTGGCATTAGGAAATGGACTTTATGGTCAGATACCAGGCTTGAATGTTCATCAGGCAGATGGTGAGCCGGGTGATGATTACCCTTCCTTGTTAATCAGGGGAAAGCATACTTTTACCGGTTCAAATTCGCCACTGGTTCTCGTTGATGGCTTTGAGCGCGAATATAATACCTTATCTACAGAAGAAGTGGAGAGTATTTCGGTTCTTAAAGATGCAGCCGCAACAGCACTCTATGGAATGGATGGAGCAAACGGAGTGTTGCTGTCTCTTATACACATCTGACGCTGCCGACGAATAGAGAGGTGTAG
>CAZEEB010000238.1:0-3298 GCA_964511245.1 uncultured Paludibacter sp. | reverse complement strand
TATTCAGGTGACCCACTTCGGAGTTACCCATTTGACCTTCAGGAAGACCAACGTCCTCGCCCGAAGCTAACAGTTGAGAGTTTGGATAATTAGCCACCAACGAATCAAGATAAGGTGTTGGTGTGCTGTAGATAACATTTGAATGGTTTTTGTTGCCAATTCCCCAACCATCCAAGATCATTAATAATGCTTTTTTGCTCATATTTTTTTGAATTTTATATTTTTTAATTTATTTCCTTTCTTCTTACAAGGGAAGGTTTAGGAACATTGTTTTAAAAGCTGCAAAATTACTTATTTTTTGCCACTTTTCAACTTTTCATCTATCTGTTTTTTTGTAAAATGAATTTTGATTTTTCATTTTATCAAAAAAACTATATCTTTGTGGATATTGTAAAAAAGGAGTTTATGTTTGTAGTAATTTCCATTATGATGACCGGAATTATTAGTGGATTCGTGCTTCGACGTCGTAAAATCCTGTATCAAAACCAAATAATTCTAACACTTATCTGGGTATTATTGTTTTTACTCGGATTGGAAATAGGAATGAATGATAATGTGTTGAAAAAATTTGCTTCGTTGGGTTTTGAAGCATTTATAATAGCAATAGCTGCTACATTTGGGAGCATTATTGGAGCAAAACTTTTGTGGAGAAGTGTCACAAAATCATCAAAAAATAAAAATTCGGACTGAATAATTGAAAGTGTAAAACTAACTCATTTAAAACAAAAATAATATGTTTAAAACAAATCAATATTTTGATGGAGCAGTAGTTTCCATCGGATTGGAATCGGCAGAAGGAACTGCTACAGTAGGTGTTATGGCAGCTGGCGAATATGAATTTGGCACAGGCACAATCGAAGAAATGACTGTTATTTCGGGTCAGCTCATTATTCAGCAACCGGGTGAAACCGAGTGGAAAACTTACAAAAAATTCGAAAGTTTTATGGTGGCAAAGAATGTGAAATTCAGAGTAAAATGCACGGAAGATACGCCGTATTTGTGCTTATATAAATAAATTTGATTCCTAAATTTCCCTCAATAACAGGGATTTACAATTTATCCATTCTGCATCAAATCTTAACTGGATTAGCCGGATAAATTCCTGTTTCTTTTTACTTTGGGGCAGTGTAATACAAATATATTCCGATAGCAAGAAAAATGAAATTTGGCAACCAAACCGCTGTAAAAGCTGACATACTTCCACTTACCGAAAATGATGTTGACATGGTTGAAAATAAAATGTAAATTGAGCTTAAAGCAAGTCCCAAACCGAGGTGTAGCCCCATACCACCTCTAACTTTTCGCGACGAAAGTGAAACACCAATTAAAGTCATTATAAAGGCTGCCAAAGGCATTGAAAACCGTTTGTAATATTCATCTTCAAAACCTTGTATATTGCCTACACCACGGTTTTTTTGTTTGTTTAAATATCCACCCAATTGAGTATTATTTAATTGAGGTGCTTCGGCCGCAGTGATAAAAAGCTCTTCGGGTTTTACCAATATTGTCGTATCCTTGACAGTGCCTTTGGTAATTTTTTCGCGCATTCCATTAAAATCTCGTTGCAAGTAGTCAGTTATTTTCCATTGATATACGGAATCCCAGGTAATGGTTTGTGCTGTTAATCTTGAAACAAGAGTTTTTCCCTCAAATTTCTCAAGCGAAAAGCGATAACCGGTGTTACTGGAAACTTCATAGCGTTCAATATACATGATAACTCCCTTATCTACTTCCATTTGTACATTTCTGGCATAGGTTTGTTTTATCGGTCGCACATATTTATCTTCAAAATTCAACATTCTTTTGTTGGCAGGCGGGATGATATATCCACCCACTGTGAATGAAATGATAGAAATAACCGAAGCAGAAATTAAATAGGGTAATACCAGTCGGCGAAAACTCATACCACTTGCCAAAATAGCAATGATTTCAGTATTATTGGCCATTTTGGAAGTAAAGAATATTACCGCAATGAAAGTAAATAATGGACTGAACATATTCATATAAAACGGAATAAAGTTCAGATAATATTCGAAAATAATTGCTTTTAGCGGAGCATTGTTTTCAAAAAATTTATCCATCTTTTCGGTAAGGTCGAAAACCACGGCAATGCTCAATATCAGTGCAATGGAGAAAAAATAAGTCCCCAAAAATTTCTTGATAATGTAAGTATCAATTCGTTTTAACCCAAAAGTATGATAGTTGATTTTCATTCAGTTCTTAAAGTCTTCTTCCAAGTTGTTCAATCATGCCTTTTTTCCATACTGAGAAATCACCCTGTAGAATGTGTTTTCGAGCTTCAGTTACCAACCACAAGTAGAATGCAAGATTATGAATGGATGCAATTTGCATAGCCAGAAGCTCTTTGCTTATAAATAAATGCCTAAGATATGCTTTTGAATAGGCAAAATCTACATACGAAGTTCCATTTTCATCAAGTGGCGAAAAATCATTTTTCCAACGTTCATTTTTAATATTCATGATGCCTTGCGAGCTAAAAAGCATTCCATTTCGGCCGTTTCGGGTTGGCATAACACAGTCGAACATATCCACACCTCTTTCAATTCCTTCCAAAATATTTTGTGGAGTTCCTACGCCCATTAAATAACGTGGTTTTTCGACCGGTAGTATTTCATTCACATGCTCAATCATTTCATACATTACTTCAATTGGCTCGCCTACAGCCAGTCCGCCAATGGCATTTCCTTCGCGATTTTGCGAAGCTATAAATTCTGCTGATTGTCGGCGCAAATCCGGATAAATACAACCCTGAACAATTGGAAAAAAACTTTGTGAATGTCCGTATATTGGGTCGGTATTGTCAAATCGTTTCAACCCACGTTCCAGCCATCGATGCGTCATTTCCATCGATTTTTTGGCATACATATAATCGGCAGTTCCGGGAGTGCATTCATCAAATGCCATAATGATGTCGGCGCCTATAATTCGTTGAATATCAACCACATTCTCAGGCGTAAATAAATGTTTACTTCCGTCGATATGCGACCGAAATGTGGCGCCTTCTTCCTTTAACTTTCTGTTTTCTGACAGTGAAAAAACCTGATAACCACCACTATCGGTCAAAATTGGCTTATCCCAACCATTGAATTTATGAAGTCCGCCGGCCTTTTCGAGCGTATCAATTCCCGGACGAAGATACAGGTGATAGGTATTTCCGAGTATTATTTGAGCTTTAATATCATCTTTGAGTTCATGCTGATGCACCGCTTTAACAGATGCAACAGTACCCACAGATCGGAAGAGCACACGTCTGAACTCCAGTCACCTGAAGCTATCT
>CAZEEB010000237.1:0-3317 GCA_964511245.1 uncultured Paludibacter sp. | reverse complement strand
AGGTTATTGCACATTTTGGCTCGGTTACTTCCAACATGTATTTGTGGGTAAATGGTAACTATGTGGGATACAGCGAAGATAGCAAAATGGAAGCTGAGTTTGATATTACCAAATATCTGGTAAAAGGCAAAAACCTGATTGCTTTTCAGGTATTTCGATGGAGTGATGGTACTTATCTTGAAGATCAGGATTTTATGCGTTATGCGGGTGTTGGTCGCGATTGTTTCCTTTACAGCCGCAATGCTCAAAAAATAGAGGATATCCGTATCACACCCGATTTAGTAAACAATTATACCGATGGGAAACTTGAAATTAATACTACTTTGTCACAGGCAGCTTCCGGATTGACAGTGGTATATGAATTGCTAAAAGATGATAAGTCAATCGCTTCAGTTACCCAAAATGGGACAGGTAAAACAATCATTTCAGTTTCAAATCCACAAAAATGGACTTCGGAAACACCCGAATTATATACACTTTATGTCACGCTAAAAAACAAATCGGACAAGGTAATTGAAGTTATTCCACAAAAAGTGGGTTTCCGTAAAGTGGAGATTAAAGATGCTCAACTGTTGGTAAATGGAAAAGCAATTTTGATTAAAGGCGTAAACCGTCACGAAATGGATCCAAATACCGGTTACGTGTTATCGCGCAAACGCATGATTCAGGATATAAAAATCATGAAAGAGCTAAATATCAACGCAGTCCGAACCTGTCATTACCCGGATGATAATACCTGGTATGACTTATGTGACGAGTATGGTTTGTATTTGGTGGCCGAGGCCAACGTGGAGTCTCATGGTATGGGTTATGGTGAAAATACCTTGGCTAAGAACAATGATTTTGCATTGGCTCATCTGCAACGCAACCAACGAAATGTGCAACGCAATTGGAATCATCCTGCTGTAATTATCTGGTCGTTAGGGAATGAAGCGGGAATGGGACCAAACTTTGATGCATGTTATGATTGGATTAAGAAGGAAGACCCCAGTCGTCCGGTTCAGTACGAACAAGCAAGAAAAGGCAAGTCTACTGATATTTTTTGCCCGATGTATTTGAGTTACGAAAATTGCGAAAAATATGCACAAAATAATCCCGAGAAGCCACTTATTCAGTGCGAGTATGCTCATGCCATGGGTAATTCCGAAGGTGGACTTAAAGAATACTGGGATATTATTCGTCGTAATCCGAAGTATCAGGGCGGTTTTATCTGGGATTTTGTTGACCAGTCGCCACATCACAAAAATGCGCAAGGTATAGATATACCAGGCTATGCAGGCGATTTTAATAAATACGATAGTCGCGAAGACCAGAATTTTTGTAATAATGGCTTGATTAATCCTGACCGAAAATATAATCCACATGCTTATGAGGTTGGCTATTTTTATCAAAATATATGGGTAACTCCTGTTGATTTATCGAAAGGGAAGGTATCGGTTTTTAATGAGAATTTCTTTAGAAGTTTGAACAACTACGTTTTGGAATGGCAATTATTGGCTGATGGTCAGGTAATGGAAGCAGGCATTGTGAGTGATATTAATCTGCCAGCACAACAAAAAATGGAACTTAAACTGAACTATTCCACAGAAAATATTCTAAAGGACAAGGAACTGTTGCTCAATATTGCATTTAAACTGAAAAAGACTGAGCAATTGTTGCCTGCCGGATTCGTTATAGCGTCTAATCAATTGGTTGTAAATGCCAGGCCTTCAAAATTAGTGGACTTAACCAGTGTTCGTTCTGATAAAAGTAAAGCCATAGCTTCACCCGAAATTCAAAATGCCAATGAGAAATGCACCGTTGTGAAAGGAGCTGATTTTCAGATTGATTTCAATAAAAAGACTGGATTTATCGAAAAATACAAAGTTGGAAACGAAGAGTTATTGGCTGCCAATGCTGCTCTGACTCCAAATTTCTGGCGCGCACCAACTGACAATGACATGGGTGCTAATTTTCAACTGAAATTTAAAGTTTGGCGAAATCCGTCAACCGCTTTGAAAAGCCTGAATGCACAAATTTTGAACGATATTGTAGAAGTGATAGCCGAATATGATATGAAAGACGTGGCTGCCAAACTTTACCTTATTTACCTGATTAACAACGATGGCTCGGTGAAAGTGACCCAAAAACTGGTAGCGGACAAAGAGGCAAAAGTTTCAAACCTGTTCCGTTTTGGAATGCAACTGCCAATGCCAAAATCGTTCGAATATATTGAATTTTATGGTCGTGGCCCGATTGAAAACTATATAGATCGCAATAACTCGCAGTTTTTAGGCATTTATAACCAAACCGTTACTAATCAGTTTTATTCTTATATTCGTCCACAGGAAACCGGAAATAAAACAGACATACGTTGGTGGAAGCAAACTAATATTGCCGGAAATGGATTGGAATTTGTAGCCGATGCACCATTTTCTGCTTCTGCATTGCATTATAGCATTGAATCGCTCGATGATGGCGACTTTAAAAATCAGCGTCATTCAACCGAAGTTCCAGAGTCAAATTTGACGAATGTATGTATTGATAAAATGCAAATGGGCTTAGGTTGTGTAAATAGTTGGGGGGCGTGGCCACGAGAAGAATATATGCTTAAATACCAGGATTATGAATTTACTTTTTTAATTAAACCAATAAGGTGAAAAGTACGACGGGCGAGGAATTATCGTTAAAAAATTAATGTTTTAAATCGATTCTACAAAATAGTCCAGTTCTAAGACACTTTCAATTTCCATTCTCTTGTTCCCCCTTTAGGGGCCAGGGGGCAAAATAAAATAATGAAATACTTCCTGGTATTTTTCTTTACGCTGTTTTTTGCCTCAGTTATGGGGCAAACAGTTGATCCTTATTCACCTGATGGATCCTTGCCTCCGGTGCGTACGGGCATGAACCTTGTTTTCAGTGAAGAGTTCAATAATGAAGGAAAGCCAAACCCGAATAACTGGGGATACGAGACTGGGTTCGTAAGAAATGAAGAGCTTCAGTGGTACCTGAGCGATAATGCCAATTGTACGGCAGGTAGACTGCTTATTGAAGGTAAAAGGGCAAGCTTTGCAAATCCAAATTATGTGTCGGGAAGTACCGATTGGAAAATAAATCGCAAAACGGTTAACTATACTTCAGCCAGCATTCTGTCAAAAGATAAAAAATCCTGGCTATTCGGGCGGTTTGAAATTCGTGCCCGAGTTGATACTTCAATGGGTTCGTGGCCGGCAATCTGGACGCTGGGTGTAAGTAAGGAATGGCCTTCGAATGGTGAAATTGACCTAAGATCGGAAGAGCGTCGTGTAGGGAAAGAGTGTTCAGAGCCGTGTGGATAT
>CAZEEB010000236.1:0-3321 GCA_964511245.1 uncultured Paludibacter sp. | reverse complement strand
GCTTCAGGTGACTGGAGTTCAGACGTGTGCTCTTCCGATCTAATGAACCTGTAATTACAGAGGCTTCATCGGTAAGAATGTCTCCGAAAAGATTTTCAGTAACCAAAACATCAAAACTTTTGGGCCATTGGATAATCCGCATTGCAGCATTATCAACAAACATAAATTCAGTTTCAATTTCGGGATATTGAGGGGCTATTTCCTGACCAATCTGACGCCACAATCTAGATGTGGCTAATACATTTGCTTTATCCACTATAGTAACTTTTTTTCTGCGTTGACCGGCATATTTATAGGCTAAATGTAGAATTCGTTCAACTTCATCACGTGTATAAACACAAGTATCATAAGCGGTATTACCATCTTCAGCTCTACCTTGAGGTCTTCCAAAATACATGCCACCAGTAAGTTCACGGATACACATAAAGTCGGCATTCTCAATCAATTCAGCACGAAGTGGAGATTTATGAATTAACGATGGGAAAGTACTAACCGGACGAATATTAGCATATAAACCCAACTCTTTTCGCATTTTAAGTAATCCTTGTTCTGGTCGAACTTTTGCAGATGGATTATTGTCGTATTTTGGATCTCCAATTGCTCCAAAAAGAACAGCATCTGAATTCATACACAGGTCATGAGTTGCCTTTGGATATGGTTCGCCTACAGCATCAATAGCACAAGCTCCAACAATAGCATATTCATAATTTAATGTATGATTAAACTTTTTGCAAATTTCCTTTGTTACATTTAAAGCTTGTGCCACAATTTCCGGTCCAATTCCATCACCGGGTAAAACAGCAATATTTAAATTCCTGGGTTCAGTAATTAATTTCATGTTCAATTTTATTTTATATTAAGCAATATTTTATATTATATAATATTATTTATATTTTATTATTATCTTTGCTCCGAAATATCAATATCAAACTTCTAAAAAATATGAATCAGCTACCGGTTTTAATAGCAATTGGAGCATTCTTATCAATAGTTACTACTGCTATTTTTAAGTCAATAACTAGAAGTACAAAGTTCTGTACATTAAAGAGGATTGTAGTTATATTTATTTCATTAGTGATCTATTCAATTTGTTGTTTTTTAATTCTTCAACAAAAAGTTGTTGAATAAATTTGAAATCGTTTAATTGATTATGTTTAGCATTTTTACTGTTGCCTTTATTGCCGCAACTGTTTGATCTCCATCTAATCCTCTTGTTTTAAACACTTTATCAGCAAATTTCCATGTTATAATTGTTTGAACAAAGGCATCTGTTTTACCACCAGGAGGTATTACTACCACATAATCAAGTAATTCGGGTGTAGATTTATTCAAACTTTTGTATATTTTCCACATTGCTTTGGATACGGCATTAAATTGTCCATCGCCTGCAGCAGTTTGTTCATAAGCCTTACCGTCAATCTCCATTTTAACAGTTGCTACCGGTCTTAATCCGTGGGATAGAGACAAGGAATAGTTCAAAATTTTAACTACTTGCTCTTCTTGTTCATTTTTAAGTACATCGGATACTATGTAAGGCAATTCATCCAAAGAAACCTGTTCTTTTTTATCACCAAGTTCAATAACTCTGGCAGTTACTTTGCGCATTGTTTCATCATCCAATTCAATACCGAGTTGTTGAAGATTTTTCAAAATATTGGCTTTTCCAGAAGTTTTTCCCAGTGCATATTGACGTTCACGTCCGAAACGTTCAGGTAATAAATCATTGAAATACAAGTTTTTTTTGTTGTCACCATCGGCATGAATTCCAGCAACTTGAGTGAAAACACTTTCGCCAATTACAGGTTTATTATGGGGAATTCGAATACCGGAAAATGTTTCAACCACCTTACTAACTGAATTAATTTTGTCTTCGTGCAATGTAGTTGAAATATTTAAATGATCATGCAGTACAGCCAAAACACTTGACAAAGGCGCATTCCCTGCACGTTCGCCAAGTCCATTTACAGTAACATGTATGCCTTGAACACCAGCTTTAATAGCTTCAAAAACATTTGCAACTGCAAAATCATAGTCATTATGGGCATGAAAATCAAAGTGCAAATTTGGGTATCGGCTTATCATTCTGGAACAAAAATCAAATGTTTCGGATGGATTAAGAATTCCCAAGGTATCAGGTAACATAAACCGTTTAATGTTTTCATTCTTTAACGAATCAACCATGAAATATACATAATCTTCAGATGTACGCATACCATTTGACCAATCCTCAAGATATACATTTACCGATATTCCATATTCAAGCGCATTAGACAAAACCTGCTTAATATCCAAAACGTGCTGTTGAGGTGTTTTTTTTAGTTGATGTGTGCAATGATTTAACGAACCCTTGCAAAGCAAGTTTAAAACAGAGCATCCAGCATTTTTAATCCAATCTATTGATAATCTATCATCTACAAAACCTAGCACTTCAATTTTATCAATAAACCCATTGGCTTTTGCCCATTGAGCAACACGCTTTACCGATGCAAATTCACCATCTGAAACACGTGCAGATGCAATTTCTATTCGATTTACACATATTTCTTCAAGTAACAATTTTGCAACGCTTAATTTTTCTTGCGAAGCAAATGAAACTCCCGATGTTTGTTCTCCATCGCGGAGCGTGGTATCCATTATTTCTATCATAAATTTGAATGTGCAACAAAGTCAAATTACCAAGTATTTCTATTGTTTAACATACTGGTATTTAAACTTATTAGTTTATTGTTTTTTCGTAAGCTTCAATCAAGGGTTTTTTGCTCAATAAATAATCAATATCGTCTAGTCCATTAACTAAACATTCTTTTTTATAAGCATTAATACTAAATGTTTCTGACTTTCCTGTAGCATTGCTGGTAATTGTTTGATTTAGCAAATCAATAGTCAGCGTAGTTTTAGAATCAGCATTTACTGAGGCAAATACTTCGGCTAAAAATTCAGGTGATACTACTACAGGAAGAACTGCATTATTCAACGCATTGTTTTGAAAAATATCTGCAAAAAAACTTGAAACAACCACTTTAAATCCGTAGCCATGAATAGCCCATGCAGCATGTTCACGGCTTGAACCCGAACCAAAGTTTTTTCCGGCAACCAGTATTGAACCGCTGTAAATTGGGTTATTCAACACAAAATCAGCTTTTGGACTGCCGTCTTTATTGTAACGCCAATCGGCGAATAAGTTATCACCAAAACCATTTTTATCAGTTGCCTTCAGAAAGCGAGCAGGTATTATTTGGTCAGTATCCACATTCTCAATTGGAAGTGGCACTACCGTTGATGTTAATGTTATAAATTTTTCCATTTTTAATATAGTTTGAA
>CAZEEB010000235.1:0-3324 GCA_964511245.1 uncultured Paludibacter sp. | reverse complement strand
TAGCAGTTAAGGTAAGCGCAGCACCTCCATACGTGCAAGCCGGTAAATCGGCAAAGCTGATGGTTTGTGCCGCTTTGCTTATGGTAAGCGGCAGTGTAACACTGCTTGCAGCATTGTAATTCACTGTTCCAACTTGACTTGCCGTGATATTGACTGTTCCTGCTGCTTTTACCGAAACCGTGTTACCGGTAACCGTAGCAATACTTGCATCTGCACTTTGATAGGCAATAGTCAATCCTTTATCTGTAGTAGCAGGCAGTGTAAAATCAACATCACCGTAGGTTTTATTCGGGATATTCGACCAAACAATCGTTTGATTGGCTTTATTGATGGTAATAACCTGTTGAACCTGCGTAGCAGCCAGATAATTACTGCTTCCTGCTTGTGTAGCAGTAATGGTGGCTGTTCCCGCTTTATTAATGGTCAGCGTATTTCCACTTACTGAAGCCACAGTAGCATCACTGCTGCTGTATGAAATAGTCAACCCTTTGTCGGTAGTGGTAGGCAAAGTTATAGCTGCATCACCGAATGTTTTAGCAGCAAAAGCCCCGAAGGTAATAGTCTGTGCTGCTTTGTTTACTGTTAGTGTTTGTGTAGCCGATGGAGCTGCATAATAATAGGTGTCACCGGCTTGCGTACCTACTAAGTCGGTTGTTCCTGCACCTTTTATGGTTACGGTGTTTCCGCTTACGGTTGCTACAGCCGTATTACTGCTGGTATAAGTAATTGGTTTACTTTTATCCGTACTGGCAGGTAAAGTAAAAGTAGCATCTCCGTAGGTTTTGGTAGCCATTGTAGCTAATGTGATAGTTTGTGCTATTTTATTTACGGTTAATGTTTTGGTAACACCGGTGGCAGCCAGATAATCTGCCGTACCGGCTTGTGAAGCGATAATGTTGCTTGTCCCCGGAGCTACAATGGTTACCGTATTACCACTGACAGTGGCTACTGCCGTATTGGTGCTCTGATACGTTATAGTCAATCCTTTATCCGTAGTAGCAGGCAGTGTAAAGGCTGCATCACCGTATGTTTTGGTAGGAATATCCGGAAAAGTAATTACCTGTGCAGCTTTGTTTACAGTAAGTGTGGCAGCAACTGAAGTTACACTATTACATCCATTGCTTACCATACAGGTATAACTACCAGCATTTGCCGATTTAATGGTTGGTATGGAATATGAACTTGTGGTAGCATTGCTTATGGCTGTTCCATCTTTGTACCATTGGTAGGTGTAAGAAGCATCCGTAAAGCTTGTAGTTAGTGTAATATTATCATCCACCGTTTTAGTATTAGTTGCAGGAGTTGCGATTAAAGAACTTGGTACGGCATCAATATAGGTTACTTGTTTGATTGCGGAGTATGTAGCATCGGTTTTTAATACTCTATACATATATATTCCTGCCGTTTGATTTTGTTCATAATAATACGTTTGTGTATTGCTTAGATTTGACCAACTTACTCCATTATCCTTGCTAACTTCCCATCTAGTAACAGTTAATGCGCCTACTCCAAAACTTATTAAATGTTTTTGTAAAGAGCATGATATTTCAATGTCTGGTGTAGTAAATTGTAAATAAGTATCATACGCCACAGGTTGATAAAAATTTAGACTTGTAGGCATATAAGCATAATAGTTTACATTGAATTTTAAAATTGGCCCAAATGTAAATAAATTAGTGTTGCTCCAATCTGGACATTTACCACCTGTATTTGAACAATTATTATAGTGGGGTGAGGTCGTAAATGGATATTCTCCAATTATACTTCCATTTATGAGAATTTGATTAACATACGTTGTTGAACCCGACATATAGATAATATCAAATAAAGAGTTTGGGTCATACCAATGTGATAAGTAATTAGAAGAGTATGAATTTACTAAGCCTTTTGGGTCAAACACTATTTGATTTGAACTACTCAATGAAGTGGTTGGTAAATAATAAAAGCCATTAATACTATATAAACCTAAACCATTATCACTAAATGTTGGTTGAACATTTCTTGTAGCTAATGTATATGCTCCACAATTTAAAATTGATAAAACAAACAAAAAGGTAAAAATTAATCGTTTCATAATTATTTGATTTTAGAATCATTTATCAATATTGTCTTCTATTAACTCTAAGTCATCTGACTCAATCTTACATATTGCCTCAATATCACCAGATGTCAGAATCTTTTGACTATTAGGAAGGGTTACCATTTCTAATGTATATCCCCAGAATTGATTTGTTTCTTCATCTATTTCTGTAAACATAAATCGCTCATATTCGAGTCCACATATAGGTTTGCCATTTTCATCTGTATAATGAAAATATACGTCCACAGGGACACTTTGTTCAATTGCTTTTTTGATTAATTCTTTCATGACAATCTGTTTTTAATGTTTAAAAATATGAATTTGAAGTTTGATTACAGATTTAACTATATACAAACTTTCAAATAAGCTAGTCACTAATAAGCTCAAAAGATGAAGCTTGGGTAGCCGTGATAGTTGTTTTTGTATCTTCATCAATTCGAAAGATTAAAACGTTTTCATTTTCTTTGCATTCTTCTAGTGTAATTGTTTCAGATGATGGATTGCAATTTAAATACGATTTAAATGTTTTTCCTACATAAGAATTACTGTTATTCATTAAATCGCTAAATGACAAGGTTATAATTTCTGGCTTTGTACTCATAATTGTAATTGTTTGTTTTTTTCCTACTCATAAGCTTTTCGGCATCCACTTTTATTATTTTTATCTATATAACTACAGAATACTGTACTAAATAGGCTTTATCAGTTTGAATAAGACCTAAATAATCTAAATCATTAATCTTAGCACCAAAAAACGGTACAGCATTAATTATACTATCTTTTAGTTTAATTTGATTAGGTTTTAGCCAGTTAAACTCAGTTAAAGTGTATGTGATTTTTTCTCCAATATGACCTAAAGTAACAATTTCATTTTTTGATAAATCAATAACAATAATTTCTTCCATGATATTTATTTTTTTAATTTTTGCCTACTCTTAAGCTTTTCGGCGGCTGCTATGTTATTTTCTTCACATTCAGGCATAAAAAAAGCGTGGTACTCTAACCGTATCACACTCATGAGGCCTTCGACTGCCGTATACAAGTGATAAGTTAAAGCCCACGCCGTTTGGCGCAGGCATCTTGAACTTATCTTTCGTGTTACTTAAAATCGCCAAATTTTACTAGTTAGAAAGAATATAGCTAAAATGCTTTTTTTGATAATATGTAATGCCGCTGTCGCTACAGCGGGCGAGGTAATAATGTAAGGTGCAAATATATGAATAGTTTTTTACATTTGCATGGAA
>CAZEEB010000234.1:0-3324 GCA_964511245.1 uncultured Paludibacter sp. | reverse complement strand
CAGTTTCGTTGGGTGAAATAATGGAATAAACCACCGGAACAGGTGTGTTATTCCAGGGCGCTCGTTCAATCACAGAATTGGCACAAGCACTTAACAAACAAATAAACAGAAAATAAGGAAGATTTTTTATGGATAACATTTAATCGTTATTTAAAGGTGTAAGCGGCTTTAAGACTCAGCGTTGGTTCTAAATAAAATCTTGAATAAGCTTGGAACTGTTTATTCCATCCTAAAAGTGTAATATTATTCCCGATTGTATTTAAACTGCCTTCTAAAAACCAATTGCTGGAAATTGCCTGACGATAACCTAATAAAATTGATATGCTAACATTTCCATAATCCCTGTAATTAGTATAATAACTTTGATACCCCTGCACTATATACGTATTTATAACCAGTAAGTTATAGGAAACAGGCAAGGATAAAAACAAACCTGAATTTAGTTTTGCTTTTCCACGTTCATACCGATGCTGAAAATCTAAATACCAGCGTGGTTCAATCCCGAGGTTCAACCGCAGTTGATATCCATATTGATACCCATTAATTTTTGGGAGGGATGAATAATAAGTTGAGTCCTGAATTTTAATTGTATCTATTGAATAAGTATACTGAGCTTGTTTTACAAAACTATGACTCAATCCAATGCGTGTGGTTAACGTCCAGTTTGAAGCTATTCTCTTCTCGTTGAAATAACACATGTTCAATGGAATACTGAAACTATTATTAATATAGCTTGCTGGGTGAAATAATGATAATAGATTATATCCCGAGCTAAGTTCAACGCCATGCATCGATTGAACTTTAATAGAATCCTGTGCTTTATTAGAAAAATAGACTTCTTTTTGAGAAAATAAATTTACAGAAAATTGAAGAAGAATTATAACTAAAAATGTTTGTTTCATGTTTGTTTTGTTATATAATAATTGGAAAGGCATTTTTTGCCTTTCCAATTATTATGAATTAATAAAGATGGTCTGCATTTATAGAACATCCTTTTATGTTTGAACCAGTAACAATATATCTTAAAAGATGAACACCTGAATTAATTTGGCCACCACCAATTGCTAAGTATTGATTAAGTGGTGTATGTTCGTTCATTGATACATTTGTTTCATATCTATTATAAGAATAATTGTGTAAAGGATTATTATCTTCAGTATAGATTGTTGCATTATAGGTTGTGCTAAATCCTGGGTTTACTCCAAAAAGTACTACGCCCCAATAGTAATTTGATACCTGTATAACATAATGATTATAAGTCCAACTTCCATCGAAGGTATTCTCAGCTTTAACTCTAACTACTAATCTATACTTTACCCAATATTTACCCAGCCATCCACTTTCTTGAAAATCATTTTCATCGTAAACTTCATCACTTTGCACAAATACAGTACTTGCAGCTAATTTTTGTTTCCCGATTTTATATGCCACAGAAGTCAAATTTGCTCTTAAATCAGTATAATTTTTACTATTCTTGAGTACTTCAATATTGGCAATGTCAGTTGAAACAGTACCTTCGGCAAATTGTTTAACAACAGTTAACCCTACAATATACATTTTATCTTTGTTCATTAAATAACGGGCAGAATTATCAAATTCCTGAACCTCACAATAAGGATCACCAGCAGCATTTTTGTAAATTTGAATTTTATCACTATTTGCAAATACAAAATCATTTACTTGCTCAATAGTTTTAAAATTTTGAGGTTCAATGGTTGCATAAAATTCATCACAAATCGTTCCAAATGATTTGAATCCCTGTGATTTTTCCCATGCACTACGTTCTTCAATTTTCATAGAATTAACCTTTTGAACCGTGGTATTAAATTCTTCGGTAGTTTTAAACGTTAGGATGTCTTGTTTAATACTTGCGACAGAAGCCAATTCATCTGACGTTTTGCTACAACTTGTCATTACAAAGGTAATTGCTAAAATGCTTAAAGCATATTTTATTTGGATAATAATAAGCCGTATCCAACGGAACCATTTGTTTAACATAATAAGTGTAAGTGGTTTTACTGAACACAAAGAAGAGCGGTAGAAGAAAAGCGATAAGAATTAATTTTCGTTTCATAATAATGTGTTTTAAAATGTATAAAATAAACTTATATTGTATGTGAATTTATTAAAATCAGATTGTTGAAATCCGTGAAATGAACTACTACTTATATTACCCGGATCAATCCAGCCTAAAGATTTAATATCAACGGTGCTTGAGTGTTTTAAGTAATAGTAACCAACACTTCCTTCAAAAAGCAATTTTTGAAACTGGTAACGAATTCCAATTAACGGTTTTGCTGCGAAATTTTCACAATTTAATTGCAACTCATTAAAATCAACCATACCCAATGATGCTTGATAATTTTCTTTCAACTGACTGTAATCAACTCTATAATATTTTGAATAAACATATTGGTGATAATAAGCAATATCTAAACCTCCAAAAATAATTAGTTGACTCGCAATAAGATAATCATATTCATAACCCAATGATATCCCGTATGTATTATAATAATAATCCATCACTTTATAATTAAAGTTATAGCTCAAGTCGGTTTGCATATTTTTTATGTAATCTTCTGGAGTAATTTCAGTTAATGGATATACTGGATATATAGGATAACCGTAAACCTTAGTTTTCCATGCAATTGGTATGCTTGCCCGAAGCACATGTTTATCTGTAAGTTTGTACCTGAAGTTAAACTCTAATGGTTGCTTGATTTGAAGACCGGGAGAATAAGTCATATCGCTCACTAATGTTACTCCTGCAGCAAATTTCCAATCGTTTTCTTTCGGAAAACAATCTTTACATTGTGCATTAACTCTTAATGATAAACTGAATAAAAGTGATAAAAAAAATAGTTTTTTCATTTATTGATTGCTATTTAAATGAGATTATTATTGTCAAAATATATTTGCACAAAATTAAAATCTAATACTTAAAACATCAAATATTTCTCAGATAATACGAAATTGATTCAAAATTCATCCGACTCTTATTCATAACCGGTCTGACCCCAGTTCGCCACGCTGGCGCGGGAAAAACAAACTTAATGTTGAACTGATAGCTTACTTTGATACAGATTCTGTCCATCAGATACAAGTACAGTATATATACCATTTCTGAATGAACCCGTTTGTAATAAGAACTTTTTCTCCTTTTTCATACCTGAATAAATAGTCATGCCATAACTATCGAGCACTGATACGTTATAACTCGTTGTTGTTGTAATATCTGGAGTTGCCAAAGCTGTTGATGTATTAGGGTCGGTTGTTGTATTTGACATATCTATACTTACCTGACTTGATGCAGGGTTAGGACTT
>CAZEEB010000233.1:0-3344 GCA_964511245.1 uncultured Paludibacter sp. | reverse complement strand
TGCTATACGATTGGTGAAATTTCTCAGAAATACGGAATATCACTCTCAACAGTCGATAAAACAATCAGAAGATGCAGTATTCCAAAAAAGCAAATTGGAAAATTCGTATATGTTCCCAAGGTAGAAATTGACCGGATATTTAACCACAAATAAATCCACGCCATGAAAAAGAAACTCGCAAAAACCAAATGTACTGTCAAGTTGCGGAAATCTGAATATCATAACGAATGGTATTTAATTATTGAAAGCTATCCAGTTTTCAAACCAGGAAGCAATAAACCACAGCGAATAATTGAAGCAGCCAATCGTTCAATTACAACACCGATATGGGATAAAACTCGTGAAACCAGAGCTTCAACAGATAAAGCAAAGACATTCAAACCCAAAAGAGATTCAAATGGGATTATTCAATGTAGAAGCGATGTTGATATTAGAGCTTGTGTTTATGCCGATGGTATGCGTAGTGTCAGACAACGAGAGTTTGACAATGCTGATTTATACACAGAAAAAGAAGCCGAACAAGTTGAACACAACCAACGTCAGCAAATTGATTTTATCGATTATTTTCAAAAAGTAGCTAAGGAACGACACCGCAACAGCTCTCAATCAATTATTGTCAATTGGGTTCGTGTTGGAGAGTTACTTAAAATATTCAACAACAATCAACCACTTTTATTTTCTCAAATTAATCTAAGTAAAGCCGAAGAATTTCGTCGCTTTATGCTCACAGCTCCTTGTGGTGGCAATAAAAAAGGAACAGTTTCCCAGAATACCGCAGCAACTTATTATAGCATATTTAAAGCCGGATTAAAACAAGCATTTGTTGATGGATATTTGACTGTAGATTTATCAGCCAAGATAAAAGGCATTCAAGAACAGGAAAGTCGCAGGGAACACTTAACGGTGGAAGAACTCAATATACTTTCGGAAACTCCTTGTGACCGTCCAATTGTCAAAACTGCTTCTCTGTTCTCTGCTCTGACAGGTATTCGCCATTGTGATATTCAAAAACTCAAATGGAAAGAAATACAAGTTGACGGCGAACAAATCCGCCTCAACTTTACACAACAGAAAACAAAGGGAGTTGAATATATGCCTATTTCAAAACAAGCCTATGACCTTTGCGGAGAACCACGCAATCCGGAACAACTTGTTTTTGAAGATTTACCTGACCCTTCTTGGATTTCCAAACCATTAAAACGTTGGATTACCGCAGCAGGAATTACCCGCAATATCACATTTCATTGCTTCCGTCATACTTATGCCACCTTACAGTTGGCAGGTGGTACAGACATTTATACTGTTTCAAAAATGCTTGGCCATACCAATGTAAAAACGACTCAGGTTTATGCTAAGGTAGTGGACGAAAAGAAACAAAAAGCGACAGATACAATTAAACTCAAAACTAATCAGAAATGAGAAACATTCAGAGTATAATGTTTGGCGAGCTTCGCCCTTGGCTTGAAAGTAATGTACAGGCCGAAGAATACTACAGACCACAGACACGTTCCATAAACGCCATTCAACCGGCGTTTAATTCCTGCTATGAATTAAATTTCATACGCCATATTTCCGACAAAACTCAATACTATAAGAAACTGATTGATAATGATATTAATAGTTATTGCAATGAGTTTTTTAAGGTTACGCAAGTTGCCAGTACTAACCGAATTGCGTTCAAGCTAAACAAAACCAACAAAGAGCTTCACACACTTATTCGGGAAGTCGGAAATATTATCAATACACAAAGACTGGATTTAGCTCACATTAATTCAGCTCATTCTGATTTTACAACAGACAAGATCTTCAAGGAATCAACATACATTATCTATTATTTGCTCACTGCATTAATAAAGTGCTGTTTAGATATACAAAATCATTTCCTTGAAGAGATTCGGGAAGACGATATAATGGAGGTTGCAGATTTCTATACACGTATTCTTCAGCAGCAAGCCCCCTCAAACACATTTATCAAGCTAATCACTACCTTAGTTATTGAAGAACAACCAACTATTCAGCAACAGAATGAAGAAATTCAGGTTGATTTTGCAACCCAAATTCTGAATACAAGATACCAGGACTTTATGGAAGCTGTTACACTGTACCAATTTTTAGAGCTGCCAAAAATGAAGGCATTAAATCAAAAAGGACAAAACGAAGTTATCAATCTCATTATCAACAGAGAAGTTCCCTATGGGGTTGCATTGTTATTTCATTTAGGGTACTTAGACAAACTCAAAAAAGACTATTCATTGAAGAAAGAACAAATGTATTCACATTTAAAAACGGCTTTGAACTCAAATTCGAGGACTATCAAGGGAAATTGTCTTGTGCTTCAAAATCCAAACTCAAATGAAGACAAGTTTAAGTACCCTGCCGAAACATTTATTGCCGAAACTCATACAGATTATAATGCTATTATAGGAAAACACCCAAAATAATAGCTATTCCCCCAGAAACTGGGGGAACGATACCCAATTTTTGGGTGTATAGTCCGCAAAATCCCCCCAATTCATTTGCACCACGATTTCGATTGAAGTCGTGGTTTTCTTTTTATTGGCACAGAAGGAAGCCCAATCGCCGAAAACAATATTATCATGTTTTCCGAACCTATTTCTTTCAACGAACTGCCGCAAGCTATGGCATACCTTATTCAAAAGGTAGAAAGGCTGGAATCTTTGCTTTCAAAATCCAATTTGGAGCAACCCGATTCCGACAAGTGGTTTAATGTACAAGAGTTGTGCGAATTTTTGCCCGACAAGCCTGCCCGGCAGACTGTCTATGGCTGGATTGGCCAAAGGCTTATTCCTTATCACAAGAAAGGGAAGAAACTTCAATTTCTGAAAAGCGAAATTGAGGCTTGGTTGCTTGGTGACAAACGCCAAACCGAAGCTGAACTAAGAGCAGAAGCAGCAGAATTTGTAGCTAAAAAAGGGAGGATTGTAAGATGAACGAGAACAAGCAACCCCGCCGATTAGACGAAATTCTGGAAGAACTTCGTTGCTGCCCCGAAAGCATTCTCTATCAGCTTGAGCAAAAGAGACAGCATTCATGTATGTGTCCAAGCAACTGCAAAATCTTGGAAGCCCTGAATTCAATTGAATCAAAGCTAACCACCACCCAAACTTCATGCGAAGATTTGAGCAAAGAATGGGTGGATAATCAAGATGTAATGTTGTTGCTGCACATTAGCCCCCGAACCTTGCAAACACTGCGTACAAATGGCACATTGCCATTCTCCCGCATTGGAAACAAGCTCTATTACCGCACTGAAGACATTCAGCGAATCTTGAAGGATAACTATACGATGTTTAAAATCCGTAGTTATGGTAAAGATAAGTAAA
>CAZEEB010000232.1:0-3345 GCA_964511245.1 uncultured Paludibacter sp. | reverse complement strand
TCATTCCCTGATGAATTTCAGAAGAATATTTTTCAGGCACAAAGAAATCAAGTTTAAATTTGTTGACTGTACGGATAGTTGCAAGCAAGGTGGAAGGTGTTACAATTGCCCCCACACTCACGTTCCGCAAGCCGATTACACCATCGAAAGGCGCACGAACTTCCGTTTTCCTAATCAGCGTTTTTTCCACTTCGATATCAGCTTTCAGAGAATTGAGCTGCAATCCGGTCAAATCATAATCATTCTGACTGATTCCATTCACCTTAATCAATTCCGATTGACGTTTGTAAATCTGCTGTTGGATAGCCAGTTGTGATTGCAGTTTCTTCAAAGTTGATTGCAAATCCTCATCGAAAAGTTTTACCAGCAAAGTCCCGCTTTTCACAAATTTTCCTTCCGGCAAATTGATTGAAACGACCCTTCCGGCCACTTCATTTTTTAAATCTACCGTTTCGAAAGCCTGTAACGAACCCGAAACCGATATTTCGTCAATTAATAACGAAGGTTTCACAACGTAAGCAGCTACTTTCTTTTGAGGTTTTTCTTTTTTTGCCTTTTCTTTATCGGTTGTCGGCTTGCTGAATCCCACTTTGAGAAACAAAGCAGCCAGCAACACAAAAACAACAGCCATCCAAAATGTTCTTTTCTTCATTTGAACCTATTTTGTAATAAATTGATTTATAAAGGTTTAATATTATTTCAATACACTTTATATTGAAATTGAGTACAAAAGTAGCTATAAAAATTTATAGCTTACATAGTTATTGATTTTTAATATAGATTTAATATTAGCTCACAAAATTCAAATCCTACATTTTTGTTTTAAAGTTATATAAGAACCTACAATTAAGAAATATTATTTTATCAGAATATTATATAATAAACTGATATACATATATTTAAATTACTGGTATAGTATTTGGATATTATATTTTAAAAAAATATGACAGAAAAACAGATCAAAGAAGTAGAAAAAGCTGTGAGCAAAGCCCGTTTTGTACTTTCGCAAAAGGCAGGAGATTTACACGATTTAATTGAAGACAGATTGCCAGCAGATTATCGGGAAATTCCGGAGTATGCTGAAGCAGCATTCAAAGCCTGCCAAATGTGGGACGAACTTAATCAACAACTTATAAAGTCAAAAAAACAATGATTATTCAGTTTTACGAGAAACCGGGTTGTATCAATAATACTCGTCAAAAATTGCTGCTCGAATCATGCGGTCATACAGTTTTTGCTCATTCTATTCTTACTGAAGAGTGGACCAACGATAAATTACGACCATATTTTGGTTCATTGCCCGTAAATCAATGGTTTAACATAGCAGCACCAGGAATTAAATCAGGAGAAATAGATCCTACAAAATTCAATGAAATTACTGCAATTGAAGCTATGTTGACAAATCATTTACTAATTCGAAGACCTTTAATTGAAGCCAATGGCCGGTTTGTTTGTGGATTTGATAATGAATTGCTAAATGAACTTCTCAATCACAAAGATGTAAGTCATTTGCAAACTTGTCCAAACATATCTCACAGTAAATCATGCGATTAATACTAAAAAATTAAAAAGTTATATGAACAAAACCAACTGTTAATTATTTTGATTATATTTGCAAAGTCTTTTTTCAAAAAAATTCTATGCAAGATACCACTCCATACTATCAGTTAGCTCATGATTTTGCGTTGTTTACCAACCGTTCCATTTTCCTAACCGGAAAAGTAGGAACCGGAAAAACAACTTTTCTGCACAATCTGAAAAAAGCCACCAAAAAGCAAATGGCGGTGGTTGCACCAACCGGAGTAGCTGCTATAAATGCAGGTGGAACAACTATGCATTCGTTTTTTCAGTTGCCATTCACGCCTTATATCCCCACTGTTGAAGGACGTAAAAACCTGATTGAGAAGATGAAAATGCAGGGTAACCGTCGCAAAGTGTTGCAGGAACTGGAGTTGCTGGTAATTGACGAAATTAGTATGGTACGTGCCGATGTACTCGATTCGGTTGATACCATTCTGCGGCACGTTCGCTATCGTAACAATGAGCCCTTTGGCGGTGTACAACTTATCTTTATCGGTGATATGTTTCAGCTTTCGCCGGTTGCTAGTGACGAAGAATGGCGCTTGCTGAGTCAATTTTATTCTAGTCCGTATTTCTTTCATAGTCAGGCCATTTTGCAACAACAGCCGGTTTATATTGAGTTAGATAAGATTTTCAGACAAACAAATGGTGATTTTATCCGGGTATTGAACGAAGTGCGAAACAATTGTTTGTCAGACTCAGGGTTGAAGTTATTACAAAGCCGCTACAACCCGCTTTTTGTGCCACCTGCCGACGACACTTACATCACTCTTACAACGCACAATTACAAAGCCGATCAGATAAATGCGGAAGAAATTTCGAAAATAAAAGGTAAAATCTACAGTTTTAAAGCCGAAATTCAGGGCGATTATCCTGAGAAAAGTTATCCGACCGAAAAAACGCTGGATTTGAAAATCGGCGCAAAAGTAATGTTTCTGAAAAACGATACGGAAACGCCCCGACGCTTTTTCAATGGGAAAATCGGGGTGATTGAAGATATAGAGGACGATGTTATTTATATCAAATGTCCAGGCGATACAGAAACCATCGAACTGACCAAAGCCGTTTGGGAAAACATTCGTTATTCAAGCAATCCAACCACCAAACAAATTGAAGAAGAGGAGCTTGGCAAATTTATTCAATATCCTTTGCGCCTGGCTTGGGCTATTACCATTCATAAAAGTCAGGGACTGACTTTCGACAAAGCAGTGATTGATGCCGGAGCGGCTTTTACTGCCGGTCAGGTTTACGTGGCCTTGAGCCGTTGTCGTTCGCTGGAAGGAATGGTGTTGTTGAGCAAAATCAATCCCAACACGATACAAAACGACCGGCAAATAGTTGAGCATGAACGCAACAAACTTCCGATTGAAGAACTTGAAATTCAGCTGGATGAATCACGAAACACGTACCGAAGTTTTATTCTGCTGCAGCTTTTCGATTTCAAAAATATCGTCGGGCAAACATCTCGTTTGCTGGCCGAAACTAAGGAAGTTGAAAGTTCATTCAATGAAGAAACATTGCCGTATTTGAACGATTTGCTGCGTCAAGGACAGTCATTGCAGGAAGTGGCCGGAAAATTTCAGGGGCAATTGCAACGCATTTTCGACTCCCGACCGGTAAACGAAGAGTATTTGCAGGAACGCATTGCTGCTGCCATTGATTTTTTCATGGAAAAGATGCAAAATCTGGCTGAAACACTACGTCAATCTCCTGCTGTGAGATCGGAAGAGCGTCGTGTAGGGAAAGAGTGTTCAGAGCCGTGTA